>JAOPWT010000131.1 GCA_025965555.1 Mycobacterium sp. | reverse complement strand
GGTGTTCGACAACGACGGCACGCTGTGGTGCGAGAAGCCGATGTACGTCCAGCTCGACTTCCTGCTGCGCCGGTTCAAGGAGCAGGCCGAAGCCGATCCGGCGTTGCAGGACAAGCAGCCGTACAAGGCGGCATACACCGGTGATCTGAAGTGGCTCGGCGACACCGTCACCAAGCACTACCAAGGTGACGATGCCGATTTCAAAGTCCTACTCGCAGCGGTCCTTACGGCGCATCACGCGATCACCGTGGAGGAGCATGCCGGCCGGATCAACGCGTTCTTCGCCGAGGCGAACCATCCAACGCTGGACCGGCCATACACCTCGTGCGGTTATGCGCCGATGGTGGAGCTGCTCCGGTATCTGGAGGACAACGGATTCACCTGCTACATCGTCTCGGGTGGCGGGCGGGACTTCATGCGCCCCATCACCGCTTCGATGTACGGGATACCGCCGGAACGGGTCGTCGGCAGCTCGGTGGGCCTGATCTACAAGGACGCGAACGTCTACACCACCTCGGAGCCGGAATTCCTCGACGACGGGCCGATGAAACCGATTCGGCTGTGGAGCCGGATCGGGCGGCGGCCGATCTTCGCGGCGGGCAACTCCAACGGCGACATCGAGATGCTGCAATTCACCGCCGCTTCGAGCGGTCCGTCGTTGCAACTACTCGTCCTGCACGACGACGCCGACCGTGAGTTCGACTACGTCACGGGCGCCGAGAAGGCACTGGAGCACGCTCGCACCGAAGACTGGACCGTCGCGAGCATCCGCAATGACTGGGCGACGGTCTTTGCCTGACCCCTCGCCCGAGCGTCTGGCCTGGATTCCGCCGCAGACCACCATTCTGGGCTCCGACGCGCACTATGCGGAGGAGGAGCCCGCCCGCGAGGTCACCGTCGACGGTTTCTGGATGCAGACCCGTCAGGTGACCAACGCCGACTTCGCCGCGTTCGTCGACGCCACGGGCTACGTGACGGTCGCCGAGCGCCCACTGCACCCCGACGACTACCCGGACGCCCCGCCGGAGAACCTGCAGCCCGGCTCAATGGTCTTCCACCGAACGCCGGGACCCGTCGACCTGCGGCATCTCAACCAGTGGTGGACGTGGACGCCCGGCGCCTGCTGGAACCATCCCCGCGGACCGCGCTCGTCGGTGCGGGGCCGCGAGCAGCACCCCGTCGTGCACGTCGCATTCGACGACGCCGCGGCATATGCGCAGTGGGCGAACCTGTCGCTACCGACGGAGGCGCAGTGGGAGGTCGCGGCCCGAGGCGGCCTCGATCACAAGACCTATACCTGGGGTGACGAGCCCGAGACCCCCGGCCAGAAGCTGGCCAACTACTGGCACGGCGAGTTTCCTTACCTGCCCGACACCGGCTACGGCACCACTTTGCCAGTCGGGAGCTTCGCCGCGAACGGCTACGGCCTCTTCGACATGGCAGGCAACGCCTGGGAGTGGACCACCGACTGGTGGGCCGAGCATGCGATCACCGAATCATGCTGTGCGGCAGATAGTTACGATCCCACCCAGCCGCAGTTCAAGATCGGCCGCAAGGTCGTCAAGGGCGGGTCGTTCTTGTGCGCGGACAGCTACTGCCTGCGCTATCGCCCGTCCGCGCGGCGCCCGCAGATGGTCGACACCGGAATGAGCCACATCGGTTTCCGCTGCATAAGCGCGGTGTAGCGGCCTCCTCGAGAGGACAACTCTGGCCAAGACCACCCGTCTAGGCCATGATGCCTGCAACACGTTCCAGTTTCGACGAGGGAGTTACATGACGGACGCCGTACTCGTGACGGGCGCCTTCGGGCTGGTGGGATCGTCCACCGTGAAACGGCTCGCCGCCGACGGCCGCCGGGTGGTGGCCACCGATCTCGACATCCCGCCCAACCGCAAGGCCGCGGTGAACCTGCCGCCCGGCGTCGAGGTGCAATACGCCGACCTCACCGATCCGGCCGCGGTCGACGCGCTGGTCGCCGGTATTGCACCTGCCGCGATCATTCACCTGGCCGCGATCATCCCGCCGTTCATCTACATGCGGAAGGAGCTCGCCGAGAAGGTCAACGTCGGCGCCACCGCATCGCTGTTGGCGGCGGCCGAGAGGCAGCCCGTCCCGCCGCGGTTCGTCCAAGCGTCCAGCATCGCGGTCTACGGAGCGCGCAACCCGCACACCCATCCCGACGTCCTGACGGCGGAGACGCCGCTCAACCCGGCCGACATCTACGGCGCGCACAAGGCGGCGGCAGAGAAGCTGGTTCGCGCGTCGTCGCTGGACTGGGTGATCCTGCGGCTCGGCGGCGTGCTGACCGTGGATCCGGCGGCCTACATGAAGTTGGACAACCTGTACTTCGAGGGACTGCTTCCCGTCGACGGCAGGCTCCAGACCGTCGACGTGCGCGACGTGGCAAGGGCCTTCGCCGCCGCAACCACCGCCGATGCGGTCGGCGAGACTCTCCTCATCGGCGGCGACGACACACATCGGCTGATCCAGGGCGACGTCGCCCCCTCGATGGCGGCCGCGATGGGCCTGGTCGGTGGTCTGCCCGTCGGGCTGAAGGGCAACCCCGACAACGACGGCGACTGGTTCAACACCGACTGGATGGACACCACACGTGCCCAGGAAGTGCTTCGCCACCAACATCATTCGTGGCCCGAGATGCTGATCGAGACCGCCAACAAGGCTGGGTTGCGCCGCCACCTCCTCCGCATCGCCGCACCGGTGACCAAGGCCATCTTCACCCGCCGCGCCGCCTATTACGGCCGCCGCGAGCCCTTCGCCGACCCGTGGGGCACTATCGCCGCGAAGTGGGCCGATCCACGACCGGGGGCAAGCACGCCATGAGCACAGCGATCGTCGTCGGCGGAGCCTCCGGCATCGGCTGGGCGTCCGCGCAGGCGCTGGCTGCCGACGGATACCGGGTGGTCATCGCCGATCTCAACCTCGAGGGCGCCAGGAACCGCGCTGGCCAACTGGGCGACCCGCACCGCGGAGAATTCATCGATGTCTGCGACGAGGGCTCCGTCGCAACGCTTTTCGAACAGACCGGCTCCGTAGCTGCGGTGGTGAGTTGCGCTGGGTTCTCCAACATCGGTCTGATCGTCGACTTGGCGGTCGACCAGTTCCGGTCCGTCGTAGACGTCTGCCTCACCGGCGCGTTCATCGTCGCGAAGTATGCGGGGCGCCACCTGACCGACGGCGGATCCCTGGTGTCGATCTCGTCGCTCAACGGTCGCCAACCTGCCATCGGCATGAGCGCTTACTGCTCGGCGAAGGCAGGCCTGTCGATGCTGACGCAGGTCGCGGCCCTCGAACTCGCGCCGCGCGGCATCCGGGTCAACGCCGTCGCACCGGGATTCGTGCACACCCCGCTCACGGAGGGCGCCGCCATGGTCCCCGGCGTCGTCGAGGAGTACGTCGAGAACACCCCGCTCGGCCGGCCGGGCACGCCGGAGGACATCGCCGAGGCCGTGCTGTTCCTCACCAAGGCGGCATGGCTCACCGGCGAGGTGCTCGATCTCAACGGCGGCGCCCACATGAAGCGCTACCCCGACATCATCGGCCACGTGATGAAACTGGCCGCGCCGTAGCACGCAGGCAACGTCGGTCGCCGGGTTCTTTACTGGCAGGATCATTCCCGTGGCCATGAAGACGGAATTCACCGAAACTCAGAAGCGCGCGCTGGCCATCGCGACCGTCGTCGCCGTGGCGTTCGGCGCGTACTTCCTGCGCGGCTACTTCATCCTCGTCGTCGTGGCCGCGGTCGCGGCGTATTTGTTCAATCCGCTCTTCGACTGGTTTCTCCGGCGTTTCAGCCGGGGGCTCTCGGTGACGTTCACACTGCTGGCCGCGATCTTCGCGATGATCATCCCGTTGGGTCTGCTCATCCTGCTGGCGGTGGTGCAGATCAGCGCGATGGTCCGAAGCGTCTCGGCCTGGGTGTCACGAACCGATCTGAACTCGCTCGGCGATCAGGCCCTGAAGTTCGTCAACGACGCCGTGGACAAGATCCCCTTCCTCACCAACGTGAACGTGACGCCAGAACTGTTGCAGGAGCGGATGACCACCGTCGCGCAGCACGCTGGCGAGTACGCACTCGGGTTCCTGCAGGGCGCCGCGGGCGGGCTCGCCGGTGGCCTCACCGCGGCCGTGCTGTTCATCTACGTGTTCATCTCACTACTCTCCAACCGCGAACGCGTGCAGACGCTCATCCGCAAGCTCAACCCGCTGGGTGAAGAGGTCACCGACCTCTATCTGGAGAAGATGGGCGCGATGGTGCGCGGTGCGGTGTTCGGCCAGTTCGTCATCGCCCTCGCCCAGGGCCTGGCGGGCGCGGTATCGATCTATCTGGCCGGCTTCCACGAAGGTTTCTTCATCTTCGCGATCATGCTCACCGCGCTCTCGGTGATCCCGCTGGGTGGCGGCATCGTCAGCATCCCGTTCGGTATCGGAATGATCTTGTTCGGCAACGTTTTCGGCGGCATCTTCGTCATCGCGTGGCATCTCATCGTCGTGACCAACATCGACAATGTCCTGCGCCCGATCTTGATCCCCCGTCAGGCCCGGCTGGATTCCGCGCTCATGCTGCTGGCCGTGTTCGCGGGCATCACGATGTTCGGCTTCTTGGGCATCGTCATCGGGCCGGTGTTGATGATCGTGATCGTCACGACCATCAGCGTCTACCTCGCGGTTTTCAAGGGCGTGCCGATCGACGACCCCGACCACGAGGACGAACCGAAGGCGCCGGGACCCATCGCGCGGCTCATCGCACGGGCGCGGGAACACCTTTGGGCTCGGCGCGACGAAGAACGCCGAAAGGCGCAGAACGCGGCTACGCCGCGAACAGCCGCTCCTTGACTACGCCGCGAACAGCCGCTCCTTGACTATGTCGCGAACAGCCGCTCCTTGAGGAACGCGACGACCCGCTTGCGGGCCTCGTAGGCCGGGTGGCCGTCGACTTCGCGAACCTCCAGGGTCAGCACCGAATGCGCCATCCGCCCGAAACCGTGCTCGTTGCCCTTCTCCGAGTTGATCTCGATCACTTCGAAGGCATCACCGAGCCGCGCCTTGAGCGTCGTGAAGCGCGCAGCGGGCGACATCCGGTCCGCACTGAAACGCAGCCCCAGCGCGCACAGCCCCTCGTCGGCGGCCCGCCGTTCGACGATCTTCAACTCGGCCTCCGACAGGCCGGGATCGGCCTTCTGCTTCGGCGTCAGCCCGATCGGCAGCGACGGCTGGCTCAGCACGGGAGCAAGCACGCTGTCGTCCACCGCGGCGGCCAGGGCGAAGCCACCGCTCCAGCACTCGCCGATGACGCCGACGCCCTTGCCCGGTGTCTGCGCGTTGAGGTCGCGGGCCAACGCGCGCAGATAGTGGGCGATCGGACGGTCGGCGTTGGTTGCGAACGCCGCGAATTCCTTGGCCACACAGCCCTTCAACATCACCGGCACCGCGCCGGGCCGGACTCCCGGCGCTCCCGGCGTGCCGTAGAGGGAGGGGGCGGCCACGGTGAACCCGTTGTCCACCAGATGATTACCGAGCGCGAGCACACCGGGATGCAGGCCGGGCATTTCGGGAATCAGCACCACTCCCGGGCCCTCGCCCCTGCGGTACACGTCGTAGGAGAATCCCTCGGCGGTGAACGGCGCGGCTGTCCATCCGGTCAGATCGGCCTCCGGAGACGCCTCGGCGGCGACATCCGGTTCGGGTGAGGACATGGACGCTCCTAGCGGACGGGCAGCGGCGGCTGCGACTGCGTGGCCGCTGCCAGCGTACGGTACTCGTCCGTACCCGCGGGTCCGGTCACGGCGATCTGCGCCGGTCCGGTCGGCCCGTTGAGCCGCGTCGTCCACACCGGGTGCGAGTCCTCGCCACCCTCGTAGACGATCCATTGCACGCCGTTGACGTCCTGGGTGCCCGTCGGTGCCAGGTTGGCATCGATCGACCTCACCAGGCTCTGCTCGTCGGCGTCACTCTGCGTCAGGCTGATGAACATGCCCGTCGGGGCGAGGAAACCAGTGCGGGAGATGACCGCCCGCGCCGGCTTGCCCGCCACGTCGGTCCTGCCGCCGTCGATGCTGCCGCGTGAACCCGAATTCGCATGCCAGCCATCGGGCAGCGCGGGCAGCCGGATCGGGATCTTGAGGGTCTCGGCGTCGGCCGTCATCGCCGCGGGCGTGTCATAGGGCAGGACGGGACCCTGACCTGGGCCGGTTGGCGCGAACGAACACATTCCGAGCACGCCCGCCAGCACGATGCACGCCAGGACCAACGGCGCCATCGACCAGAACATGTCGCGACCGTCCTGCAGGAGCCGTGACTTGGCCGGCTTCGGTTCCGGAGCCGCCTGGGGTGTGGTCACCTTGCCAGTATCCCAGCTCCCAAACTCGGAAACGCTAATGGGAGAATCTGCAGCCATGACGCCATCGCGACGCGAAGCCCCGGATCGCAACCTAGCCCTCGAGTTGGTGCGGGTGACTGAAGCGGGCGCGATGGCCGCCGGCCGCTGGGTGGGCCGCGGTGACAAGGAGGGCGGCGACGGTGCCGCGGTCGACGCCATGCGCGAGCTGGTGAACTCGGTGTCGATGCGCGGCGTCGTGGTCATCGGCGAAGGCGAGAAGGACAACGCGCCGATTCTCTACAACGGAGAAGAGGTCGGCAACGGCGACGGGCCGGACTGCGTCTTCGCCGTCGATCCGGTGGACGGCACCACGCTGATGAGCAAGGGCATGCCCAACGCCATCTCGGTGCTCGCGGTCGCCGAACGCGGCGCGATGTTCGACCCTTCGGCGGTGTTCTACATGAACAAGATCGCGGTCGGCCCCGACGCCGTCGACGTCATCGACATCACCGTCCCCATTGGCGAGAACATCCGGCGGGTCGCCAAGGTGCGCAAGTCCTCGGTAGCCGACATCACCGTGTGCGTCCTGGACAGGCCCCGCCACAACCAGCTCATGGAGGACGTCCGCGAGGCGGGCGCCCGCATCCGACTGATCTCCGACGGCGACGTGGCGGGCGCCATCGCGGCCTGCCGCCCCGGCTCCGGCACCGACATGCTGGCAGGCATCGGCGGCACGCCCGAGGGCATCATCACCGCCGCCGCGATCCGCTGCATGGGCGGCGCGATCCAGGCCGTCCTCGCGCCCACCGACGATGCCGAGAAGCAGAAGGCCGTCGACGCGGGCCACGACCTCGACCGCGTGCTGATGACCGAGGACCTGGTGTCCGGGGAGAACGTCTTCTTCTCCGCTACCGGCGTCACCGACGGCGATCTACTTCAGGGCGTCCGCTACTTCGGTGGCGGCTGCACCACGCAGTCGATCGTCATGCGCAGCAAGTCCGGCACCGTCCGGATGATCGAGGCCTACCACCGGCTGTCCAAGCTGAACGAGTACTCCGCGGTCGACTTCACCGGCGACACCAACGCCGCGTACCCATTGCCGTAAACCCCGTTACACCCTCTACCTCACCGACGAACAGGGAGCCGATGTCCGCCGACAGCGCAGTCGAATCCGAATACCGCATCGAGCACGACACCATGGGTGAAGTGCGGGTGCCCGTCGCCGCGCTGTGGCGTGCGCAGACCCAGCGGGCGGTGGAGAACTTCCCGATCTCGGGCCGAGGTCTCGAACGCACGCAGATCCGCGCCCTCGGATTGCTGAAGGGCGCCTGCGCGCAGGTCAACAAGGATCTCGGCCTGCTGGCACCGGAGAAGGCCGACGCGATCATCGCGGCGGCCGGCGAGATCGCCGACGGCCGGCACGACGACCAGTTCCCCATCGACGTCTTCCAGACGGGTTCGGGCACCAGCTCGAACATGAACGCCAACGAGGTGATCGCAGGCATCGCTGCGACCAACGGCGTGACGGTGCACCCCAACGACGACGTCAACATGTCGCAGAGCTCCAACGACACCTTCCCCACGGCCACTCACATCGCCGCGACGGAAGCCGCTGTGCGGCAACTGATTCCGGCACTCGAGGTGCTGCACGAGTCCCTCAGCAACAAAGCCAGGCAGTGGCGCGCCGTCGTGAAGTCCGGCCACACCCACCTGATGGACGCCGTCCCGGTGACTCTTGGCCAGGAGTTCGGTGGCTACGCCCGCCAGGTCGAGGCAGGCATCGAGCGGGTCAAGGCGACCCTGCCCCGCCTCGGCGAACTGGCCATCGGCGGCACCGCCGTCGGCACCGGCCTGAATGCGCCCGACGGGTTCGGCGCGAAGGTCGTCGACGTGCTGGTCGATCAGACCGGGATCGCCGAATTGCGCACCGCCGTCGACTCATTCGAGGCGCAGGCGGCGCGTGACGGGCTCGTCGAGGCATCCGGGGCCCTCAAGACGATCGCCGTGTCGCTGACCAAGATCGCGAACGACGTGCGCTGGATGGGGTCGGGTCCGCTGACCGGCCTCGGCGAGCTGCAGCTGCCGGATCTGCAGCCCGGCAGCTCGATCATGCCCGGCAAGGTCAATCCCGTTCTGCCCGAGGCGGTCACGCAAGTGGCAGCACAGGTGATCGGTAACGATGCGGCCATCACCGTCGGCGGTCTCTCGGGGGCATTCGAACTCAACGTGTACATCCCGATGATGGCGCGCAACATCCTGGAGTCGTTCACGATTCTGACCAACGTGTCGCGGCTGTTCGCCGAGAGGTGCATCGACGGCCTCGTCGCCAACGAGCAGCACCTCCGTGAACTCGCCGAGTCCTCACCCTCGATCGTGACGCCGCTGAACTCGGCGATCGGGTACGAGGAGGCCGCGAAGGTCGCCAAGGAAGCACTCAAGGAGCGCAAGACGATTCGGCAGACGGTCATCGACCGCGGCCTGATCGGCGACAAGCTGTCGGAAGAGGAGCTGGACAAGCGACTCGACGTGCTGAAAATGGCCAAGGTCGTCGATGAGCGCTTGCGCGAAGAGGATTGACCAAGATGAGCGCTTGCGCGAAGAGGATTGACCAAGATGAGCGCTTGCGCGAAGAGGATTGATCAAGGCCGGCGACCGAGACCCCGCTTCAAGAGCCGCCGGGTGATCAGGGAGGGGTTTGCGCCGGGGTCCCGCTTGGCGCCTCGGTCTCCTCTGGAACGGCGGTCAGCCACTTGATCCCCGGCCATACGGTGAGGCTGTGCAGCACCAGACTCAGTGTCACCGTGACGACGACCACCTGAATGATCAACGACTCCTGCTCGATCTGCCCGCGTTCCACGACGAGCAGCCCCAACACCAACGTGCCGATGCCGCGCGGGCCGAACCACCCGATGAAGAGTCGATTCCTGGCGGGGAGGTCGCTGCGGATCAGCGCCACGCTCGCCGCCACCATACGGACCGCGAACAGCGCCAGCACCGCGAACACCACCACCCGCCAGCCGGCGTCGCGCCAACCGACGACGACCGCGTAGCTGCCGAACATCGCGAACACCATCAGTTCCAACAGTTGACCGGCTGCGTCGGACACCTGGATGTCGAGCGGGACACCGGCGCGCTTCGCCATTAAGGCGAAGGCGAGTCCACCGGCGAACGCCGCGACGAAGCCGCTGCCGTGCAGGCCCTCGCCCACCTGGAAGCAGACCAGGGCGACGGCCAGCGTGGCCAGCTGCGCCCAGGTGTCGCTCATCCATTCCCGCTTCTGCGACCGCGCCATCACCAGTCCACCGATCGCGCCGATGGCAAGGCCCATCGCGACCGACACCACCTCGGTGCGGACCAGGAACAACGTCCAACGGCTGGCATCGGGGTCGGTCCGCTCGGAGGCCAGCGCCAACGCCGCGAGCAAGGCGGCCAGCGCGAACCCGTCGTAGAAGCCACTCTCGGCGGAGAGCGCGTGCCGGATCCGCTCCGGGATCCGCTTGTCTTCGAGCAGCGCATCGATCAGCGCGACCTCGGTCGGCGCGACGATCGCCGCCAGGCACACCGCCTCCCACAGTGGCATCACGGGCAGCACCAGCAGTGCGGTGACGGTGCCGAGCACCAGCGCCAGCGGGATGCCGATCACCAATAGCCGAAAGGTCACCTCGCGACGGCGAAACACCGTCGACAGATCCAGTTGCGCGGCCTGGTTGAAGAGGATGACCGTCAGCGCCAACTGCGCGATGACGGTGAAGCTGGCGGCGTCGGTCCCGACGTCGATCACGTTGAAGACGAACGGCCCCAACATGATTCCGCACACCACGAATACCAGCGCGGGCGCCACATACCAGCGCTTCACCAGACCGGACACCACCGCGTAGCACAACACCAACACGGTCAGGACGATTGCGGTATTGGTGTGCAACGTCAGGCGCCGTTGTTGACGCCGCCGGAGTTCGCCCCGGGAATATCGGTGATCGGAATGTTCGGCATCGGCGGTGGCGACGGCGTCGCAGGCAGCGACGGGATCTCCCCAGGCGGGATGTCGACGAGCTCGTTGGCGGGCGCACCGTTGTCCCGGCTGCCGTAGCTGGTGCCGGGCGCACGCTCACCGAGCATCTGCGTGACGGTCACCATGTGGTACCCGTTGGCCTTGAGTACCGGAATGAACTGCTGGACCAGGTCGACGGTCGAGGAGTAGGTGTCGTGGAAGAGCACCACCGAGTTGGGCTTGATCTGGGTCATCAGCATGTAGCGGGTGGCGCCGGTGTTGGCGTCGTTGGCCCAGTCGAACGGGATGACGTCCCAGTTGATGTCGGCCAGCCCCTGTTTCTTGGCCTCCGCCAGCACCGCGTCGTTGACCAGACCGCCCGCCGTGCGCACCAGCTTGGGGCGCTGCCCCGTCGCCGCCTCGATCGCATCGCTGGCCTTGGTGAACTGGGCGGGGATGTCCTCGGGCGGGATCGTCGTCATGTTGGGGTGTTCCCACGTGTGCTGGCCCAGTTCCATGCCCGCCTCGACGACGCGTTTGGCGCCATCCGGGTTGGCCGCCACCTTGTTGCCGATCTCGAAGAACGTCGCCTTGGCGTCGTTGTCCTTGAGGATCTGCAGCAGCCGGTCGGTGTAGGGACTTGGCCCGTCGTCGAACGTCAGCGCGATGCACTTGACGACCGAGCAGTCGACCTCTTCCTCGGCTTCCGCCGGGGTGGCGATCCGCACGTGGCCGGTGAGCCCGCCGATGACCACGATCGCGACGCCCGCGCAGACGCCGATCACCACGCGCCAGTACGTCCACGAGGACGAGTCGGGCCGCTTACGCACGGTTGAGAGCCTACCGACCGAGCCTGGCGGTCACGCGTGTGCTGTGGGATCGCGAAATCACGCCGGACGACGATCCCACAGCACACGCGATGAACATCAGGGCAGGGCGCCCGGGCTGAACTCCTCGAGCATCTCGGTGACCAGCGCGGCGATCGGTGACCGCTCGCTACGGAGCAGCGTGATGTGAGCGAACAGCGGGTGTCCCTTGAGCTTCTCGATGACGGCCGCGACACCGTCGTGCCTGCCCACCCGCAGGTTGTCGCGCTGCGCGACGTCGTGCGTGAGCACCACCCGCGAGCCCGCACCCAACCGGGACAGCACGGTCAGCAGGACGTTGCGTTCCAGTGACTGTGCCTCGTCGACGATGACGAACGAATCGTGCAGCGAGCGGCCACGGATGTGGGTCAGCGGCAACACCTCGAGCATGCCGCGCGCGTGGACCTCTTCGAGCACGGCGGGGCTGGCGAGCCCTTCGAGGGTGTCGAAGACGGCCTGCGCCCACGGGCCCATCTTCTCGCTCTCGCTGCCCGGCAGGTAGCCGAGATCCTGGCCGCCGACGGCGTACAGCGGCCGGAAGACGACGACCTTGCGCTGGGTCCGCCGCTCCAGCACGGCCTCGAGCCCCGCGCACAGTGCCAACGCCGACTTGCCGGTGCCCGCCTTGCCGCCGAGGGAGACGATGCCGACGGACTCGTCGAGCAGCAGATCGAGGGCGACGCGTTGTTCGGCTGACCTTCCCCGGAGGCCGAACACTTCGCGGTCACCACGAACCAGCTGCACCCGCTTCTCCGCGTTGACCCGGCCCAGCGCGTGCGAGTTGCCGCCCAGCAGCCGGACGCCGGTGTGGCAGGGCAGGTTTCGGGCCTCTTCAAGATCGATCTCGCCGTCGTTGAACAGCGCGTCGATCTCGTCGGTGGCCACGTCGACCTCGGCCATGCCGGTCCAACCGGACGTCACGACGTCCTGGGCGTGGTACTCGTCGGCGGGCAGTCCGACCGCGCCGGCCTTGACCCGCAGCGGAATGTCCTTGCTGACCAACGTGACGAGCTTGCCCTCGGCGGCGAGGTTGGCGGCGCAGGTGAGGATCCGCGCGTCGTTGGTGCCGGTGCGGAAGCCTGCCGGCAACACCGTCGGGTCGCTGTGATTGAGCTCGATCTGGAGCGTTCCGCCTTGCGTGCCAATGGGAATCGGCTGATCGAGGCGTCCATGTTCGAGTCGCAGATCGTCGAACATCCGCAGCGCCTGCCGCGCGAACCAGCCCAGCTCGTGGTGGTGCCGCTTGGCCTCCAACTCGCTGATGACCACTAGCGGGACGACGACTTCGTGCTCTGCGAACCGGTTGCATGCCCAGGGATCGGACAACAGCACGGAGGTGTCGAGCACATAGGTCCGAACGGACGAATCAGTCACGTGGCGCTCCTAGGTCCGTGCGGCACCGCACGAACTCCCTCGGCGGAATACCGCGGTACCAGGACCGGGGCCGGTCCCGTCTTCGTCGAAACGACGGATACCGCCCGGATAGCAGAGCATGTCAGCCATCGAAAATGACGCTACCCCCGACGCGAGGATTGCGCCGCGCAGGCGCGCCGTGGCCGAGATGTGACCACTCGGTTAACTACTGGGCGACGAATTCCGCGAGCGCTGGAGCGTCCGCGACACCCCAGTCGACGATGCGATCGGAGATCACCTTCCGCAGCGCGGCGTCGTCGAAGATCCCGGCCTCGGCCACGACGCGGACCTTGTCCTGATATGCGTCGATGTCCGCGCCGACGACCTCGAGGGCGGCGGCGCGGCTGGCGATCGCGGCGATCGTCTCGTCGCGCTGGGTGCTCAGGCAGTGTGCGACCAGGTTGGCGAAGAATTCCTCGTGGCGCTCCTCGTCCCTGGCGATCCGGCCGACCATGTTCTGCAACACGGGCTCGGTGATCTGGGCCTGGAGGTTGCGGGTGAACACCGCGTGTGCCCGCTCGAACATGGCCATGAAGGCCAGCGTCTCGAGCTGGCTGTACGAGTCGGCGCGGTAGCCCTTCATCACGTGCTCGACGCGGACGTCCTCGTTGGCGCTCGGGTCGATCTCGCGGGTCACGACGAGGTAGTTGCGCAGCGCGACGGCGTGCAGGTGCTCCTCGGCGGTCCAGCGGCCCAACCAGCGGCCCCACTTGTCGTCGAGGATGAAGTGCTCGACGAGTTCGCGGTGGAAGCCGGCCAGGTTGTCCTTGGTGATCAGCAGGATCTCGAGCGCGTCGGTGACGGGCTTGGGCAGCGTCACCGAGGATTCATCCCAGTCCTTGCCGCCGAGGAACGCGAAGTTCTCGCCCTTGTCGAAGGGCACGTAATCGTGCGCATACCAGAGTTCCTCGGTCGCGACGTGGCGCGCCAGGTTCTCTTCGACGACCGGGTGGAGTTCCAGCGTCAGCGCGTTGGCTACGGGCTTGTCTGCCATGAAACTAACTGTAACCCGTGGACACACATTCCCTGAAATCGGGTGCGGCGTGTCCCCACCCGACCACCGCCCCACCGCGATTTGGGTGTCCCAACCCGCGCTGAGCGCGGGTGCGGACACACAAATCGCGAAGGGCTAGAGCGTCAGACCCGGATACAGCGGGTTCGCGGCGAGCAGTTCGGCCGATGCGGCGTGCACGCGGTCGGCGGTGCCGTCGGCCAGGGTGTACTTGGCCTTCGACGCACCGTCGGGCTGGGTGTTCTTCAGCACGTCGACGACCAACTCGGCCACGCGGTCGAAGTCATCGGCGCCGAAGCCGCGGGTGGTGAGGGCCGGGGTGCCGAACCGGATGCCACTGCTGTACCAGGCTCCGTTGGGGTCGGCGGGAATCGAGTTGCGGTTGGTGACGACGCCCGCATCGAGCAGCGCCGATTCGGCCTGCCGTCCCGTGAGCCCGAACGACGTGACGTCCAGAAGCACGATGTGGTTGTCGGTGCCGCCGGTGACCAGCCGGGCATCGCGCTTGAGGAAGCCGTCGGCCAGCGCCTTGGCGTTGTCGGCGACGCGTTGGGCGTACTCCTGGAACGACGGCTGCCGCGCCTCGGCGAGCGCGACGGCCTTGGCCGCCATGACATGGGACAGCGGGCCGCCGAGAACCATCGGGCAACCCTTGTCGACGGCGGCCGAGTACTCCTCGGTCGCCAGGACGAGACCGCCGCGGGGGCCTCGAAGCGACTTGTGCGTCGTCGTGGTGGTGACGTGGGCGTGGGGTACCGGATCCTCGTCACCGGTGAACACCTTGCCCGCGACCAGGCCGGCGAAGTGGGCCATGTCGACCATCAGGGTGGCGCCGACCTCGTCGGCGATCTCGCGCATCTTCGCGAAGTTCACCCGGCGCGGGTAGGCCGAGTAGCCCGCCACCAGCACCAGCGGCTTGAACTCACGCGCGGCCGCGGCGACCGCGGAGTAGTCGAGCAGCCCGGTCTCGGGGTCGGTGCCGTAGCTGCGCTGGTAGAACATCTTGCCGGAGATGTTGGGCCGGAAGCCGTGGGTGAGATGGCCGCCGGTGTCCAGCGACATTCCCATCAGGCGCTGGTTGCCGAGCTTGGCGCGCAGCTGCTCCCAGTCGGCCTCGGACAGGTCGTTGACGTTCTTGGCGCCGAGTTCCGCCAGCCCGGGGGCCTCGATGCGGGTCTGCAGGATCGCCCAGTAGGCGACGAGGTTGGCGTCGATGCCGGAGTGCGGCTGCGCGTAGGCGTACGGCGCGCCGAACAGCTCGCGGGCGTGTTCCGCGGCGAGCGCCTCGACGGTGTCGACGTTCTGGCACGCGGCGTAGAAGCGGTGGCCGACGGTGCCCTCGGCGTACTTGTCGGAGAACCACGTGCCCATGGTCAGCAGCACGGCAGGTGAGGCGTAGTTCTCGCTGGCGATCAGCTTGAGCGAATTACGTTGGTCGGCAAGCTCTTTGCGGGTCGCGTCGGCGATGCGCGGTTCGACGGACTCGATGACCTTCAGGGCCGCTGCGTAGGCGGCGCTCGCGGTCTCGGCGTACTCGGCGCCCAGCGCTGGAGTAGGTGTGGTCACGGAGTCAGCAGTCATGGTGTCCAGCGTAAACCGCGCTGCGAGGCGATTACGCGCGTGCCCACCTCATGCGACGTCGGCCCGCAGCGCCGAGGGCACCAGCGGCTCGTCGAGCAGCCTGCCGAACCGCTCGGTGAGCGTGACGTCGGCCGGACGCGCATCGAGCCAGGCACGCAGCAGTCGGTAACCCTCGACGTAGGTGCTGGTGTAGGCCCGCCACAGCGGGGAGGACAGGAACCGCAGCGACTGCCGGGCCCGGGTGTCGCTGGTCAGCTGCCAACGCTGGAGAAACGCGATGACGTCGTCGACGTCACGGTGCTCGTCGTGCAGCATCAGCGCGGCGTCCTGGCGGACGTCGGCCAGCGCCGCGGAGGCCTGCGCGATGGCCGCGGCGCGCTCGCCGTCGAACCGCAGGCCGAGATCGGCGTAGATCTCGGTGGCCCAGGTACCCCAGTCCGGACCGATCGCGGCATGCAGCGCAAGGTCGGCAAGGCCCTCGGCCATCAGACACTGCGGGGTG
>JAOPWT010000102.1 GCA_025965555.1 Mycobacterium sp. | reverse complement strand
CACCTCGGTGCGCCACGGGGTGAAGGCTCAGAGCCTCGGCGTCGACGGCATCAGCATCGACGGCTTCGAGTGCGCCGGGCATCCCGGTGAGGACGACGTGCCAGGGCTGGTGTTGATCCCGGCGGCGGCCAAGCAGATCGAGATTCCGATGATCGCCTCCGGCGGCTTCGGTGATGCGCGCGGTCTGGTCGCGGCGCTGGCGCTGGGCGCCGACGGCATCAACATGGGCACGCGGTTCATGTGCACCGTCGAGTCGTGCATCCACCAGAACGTCAAGGAGGCGATCGTCGCAGGCGACGAACGCGGCACCGAGTTGATCTTCCGCACGCTGCACAACACGGCGCGGGTGGCGAGCAACGTGGTGTCCCGCGAGGTGGTGGAGATCCTCAAGGGCGGCGGTCAGTTCGAGGACGTCAAGGACCTGGTCGCCGGCGTGCGCGGTCGCAAGGTGTTCGACGACGGCGACCTCGACGCGGGCATCTGGACCGTGGGCACCGTGATGGGGCTGATCGACGACATCCCCACGTGCGAGGAACTGATCGCCAGAATCGTCAACGAGGCCGAGGAACTGATCACCGGACGCCTCGGCAGCATGGTTACGCCAACGGCGGCCGAGGCTCTGTCCGCGTAGCAGGAGACGTTCAGATTGCGCGCAGGGTCGTGGTTTGCACCGGATCACGACCTTGCGCACGATCTCAATGACGTGTCGTGAATGGAAGAAGCCGCCGACGTCACCGTCGGCGGCTTTCTACGCGATGGATGCAAACGCAGGTCACAGCCCTGCGTGCACCCCGAGGGGCGGTCTTCAGCAAGTCGGACCGAGCGGGCGAACCCGCAGGCGGTCAGACTGCTTGGGCGAGGTCGGGGAACTGCTCGGAGCAGTCACCCTCGACCAGGAAGTCCCCGTGGTACAGGGCTTCGAAGTCAACTTTGATGACATCTGCACTGGTGTCGTCGATCCACATGTACTGGACAGTAACCATCACCATTAAGAGTTCTTTGAGTCACGTTTCGGAAAACCCTGGCAATTCTTACCTCTGAGTAGGGTTCTAGCTGCCCGGCTTCGTCAGGTGCAGTGGGTTGATGCCATTCAGCAAGACCCAGGTGGCGACGGCCGCGGCTATCGCCACCACGAACAAGCCGATGGTGACCGGCGCAGGCCACCGGGCCCGACCGAACACCTTGGCGTCCACCGAATAGCCACCGGCACCCGTGAAGAGCAGGGCCGATGCGGCAAACGCCACCAGAAACGGCACGTTGAACGGGTCCGACCAGAACGCGGCACCGGACACGTTGACCGCCCACGCGTCGATCATCGCGGCGACGATGCCGCACGCCGCCAATGGGGTCAGCAAACCGAGTAGCAGGGCGGCGCCGCCGGCGATCTCGGTGGCCGTCACCAGATAGGCGGCGAACGTCGACATTCGCCAACCGCTGCTCGCCATGAACTGCGTGACGGAGTTGAAGTCCAGTGCCTTGATGAGCCCCGCCTGCAGCGTCGTCGCGGCGACGGCGATCCTCAGAACCAGCAGCCCCAGGTCGTTGAGTGAGGAGGCGGCGGTGGTCCGATTTCTCACTTCCTTGGTCGTCATGGCGATCACCCTAAGCGTTTTCTGTGAACCGACTGCTGCCGTCCGGTGCTGGTGAACGATCCGCTCATCGTGGTCGTTGCAGTAGTGGGGACGCGTTGACCGACGTGAGTTACCGCTAATAAGTTAACGCTGATACCACCGGAGAGGATTGCCGTGCTGCACCGAATCGCACTGCTCGCGATCGCCGCCCCCCGGCGCATCCTCGCCGTCGCAGCGCTGGTCATGGTGGCTGCCGCGGTGTTCGGAATTCCCGTCGCCAAGAGCCTCTCCGCGGGCGGTTTTGGGGACCCCGACGCGGAATCGTCGCAGGCCACCGAGTTGCTTGCCGACAAGTTCCACCAAGGGGACATGCAGCTGCTCTTCACTGTCACGTCACCGGAAGGCTTGAGGAGTCCGAACGCGGCCGCGGTGGCCAACGACATCGTCGACCATCTCAAGCAGTCTCCGCACGTCGCCGACGTGACCTCGGCCTGGACCGTGGCCCCGCGGGCGGCCGCCGAGCTGACCAGCAAGGACGGCAGGTCGGGCCTCATCGTGGCGGGCATCACCGGCGGAGAGAACGACGCGCCGAAGTACGCCAAGTCGCTATCGGATGAGCTCGCCCATGATCGCTCGGGTGATCAGGCCGACGTGACGGTGCGGTCGGGCGGCACGGCGATGGTCTACGCGCAGATCAACGAGCAGACCCAAAAGGATCTGCTGATGATGGAATCGATCGCGATTCCGTTGAGCTTCCTCGTACTCGTCTGGGTCTTCGGCGGGCTCGTCGCGGCGGCACTGCCCATGGTCGTCGGCGGGCTCGCGATCGTCGGGTCCATGTCGGTGCTGAGGCTGATCACGTTCGGCACCGACGTGTCGATCTTCGCCCTCAACCTCTCCACGGCCATGGGCCTGGCACTCGCGATCGACTACACCCTGCTGATCATCAGTCGATACCGCGACGAGTTGGCGGACGGCACACCGCGCGACGTGGCCCTGGTGCGCACGATGTCGACGGCGGGCCGCACGGTGCTGTTCTCGGCGACGACGGTCGCGCTGTCGATGGTCGCCATGCTGATCTTCCCGATGTACTTCCTGAAGTCCTTCGCCTACGCAGGCGTCGCGACGGTCGGCTTCGCGGCGGCCGCCGCGGTGATCGTCACCCCGGCGGCCATCTGGCTTCTCGGCGACAAGCTGGGAGCCCTCGACGTCCGCACGCCGCTGCGCCGCCTCACCCGTCGTACCGAACCGAC
>JAOPWT010000075.1 GCA_025965555.1 Mycobacterium sp. | reverse complement strand
CCCGCGCCGCGGCGCGCATGCACGTCGTGCAGTCGGCGCTCTCGACGTCGGTGGCCAAGCTCGAGAAGGAACTGGGTGTCGAGCTCGTCGACCGGTCCCGGCGGCAGATCGCGCTGAGTCCGGCGGGTGTGGCGTTCCTCGATCAGGCCTACGGGGTTCTGGCCGCCGCCAAGCGCGCCAAGAACACCGTCACCGAGTATCAGGGTCAACTCGCGGGCACGGTCGAGGTGGGCACACTGATGTCCTGTGGCGCGCTGGATCTGCCCGCGGTGCTGGGCCGGTTTCACCGCCGACACCCCCTCGTCAACGTCAGGCTTCGGCAGAGCGCCGCGGGCTCCGCGGGCCACGTCGCCGAAGTTGCCGACGGCACACTTGATCTCGCGTTGATCTCCACGCCTGGCAGACCCACCTCGCTGGTGGACGTCGAACCCTTGGGCCGGGTCCCCATGCTGTTCGTCTGCTCGCCGGAGCACGCGCTGGCCGACAGGCAGCGGATTCGGCTCACCGACCTCGTCGGTGAACAGCTCATCCAGTTCGCTCCCGGGTGGGGAGTGCGCCGCGTCCTCGAACAGGCGCTTGCGTCAGCGGGACTCGTCGCCACCACCGCCTACGAGGTCGCCGACTACGCCACCGCGGCCGGACTCGCCAAACACGAGCTCGGTGCCGCGGTCATGCCCGCCACGGAGGCGCGACGGTTCACCGACCTGCGCCACATCCCGTTGACCCCCTCGGTCATATGGACGCTCTATCTCGCGGCGTCACCGGTCAGGCACCGCAGCCCCGCCGCGGCGACCCTGGCCGACGAGTTCGTCGCGGAGGCCGCACGGTCCGTCAGCTAGGGGCGGGTCCCGTCGAGCCGCGTACGACGAGGGACACCGGCAGCGTCATCGTCGCCCCCTCCTGCCTGCCCGCCTCGATACCGCGAAGCAGCAGCCCTGGCGCCTCGGCGCCGATCTCCCGCAGCGGCATGTGCACCGTGGTCAAGGGCGGCCAGAAGTCCTCGGCGAAGGGCATGTCGTTTGAACCCCACCACCGAAACGTCGTCCGGGCACCGCAGTTCCTCGGCGCGCATCCGCCGAATCAGGCCAAGTGCGACGAGGTCGTTGCCGCCACCAGCGCCGTGGGTCGAGGCGAGGTCCTCGCCACCAGGCCGCCGGGCGCATGGAAACCCGCCTCGACGGAAAGGGATTCGGCGTAGATGGTCTCATGTGCGACGCCCGCCCTGGCGACGGCCGTCTCGAAGGCATCCGCCCTGGACCGGGTCGTGGAGAAGTTCGACGGGCCCGCCACGTGCATGATGTGCCGGTGCCCAAGCTCGACGAGATGGCTTACCGACAACTCGATTCCGCTCACGTTGTCGCCGGAGACCAGCGGGAAGCGACCGATCGCCGTGCCCCTGTTGACTAGGACCACCGGCACGTCGGCGGCAGCGGCCGCCTCGACGACGGGTTGATCGTCCAGTCGACCAGTGGCCAGGATGAAGCCGTCGACCCGGCGCTGCAGTAGTGACTCGAACGCCGAGATCTCGACGTCGTCGTGTGCGTCGGTGTTGGCCACCAGCACGGTGTAACCCTCTGCCTGGAGCGCGTGTTCGACGCCGCGGACGATCGGCGGGAAAATCGGGTTCATCAGGTCGGGGATGATCACGCCGATCGTCATCGACTTGCTGGTTCGCAGTCCACGAGCCACGGCATTGGGCACATACCCCAGTTGCCGGGCGGCCTTCTTGACCCTCTTGAGCGTCTCGACGTTGACCTGGCTGCGCGTCCGTGGCGCAGGCCGCCGGCGCCGGCCGCGGTGAGAACGAAGACTTCGCGACGCTGCTGCTCGAGGTGGCGCGCGGTGCAGGAATGACCCTGGCACCCGAGAACGTGACCGTCGACGACGGGCTCGCGCCGGTGAACTCGTGACGGCCCCGGCGGGTGTGACACCCGCCCCGCGCCCGTTCGGCGCGCCGGGTCACATGGGTGTCGACTACGAGCAACGGGTGGACTTCGACCGGCTACGCCACTACCGGATCACCAGGGCGAAGTCAGCGCTGGAGGCCAGCGGATGCGGTGCGTTCCTGCTCTTCGACTTCTACAACATCCGCTACACCACCCAGACGTGGATCGGTGGGGCACTGGGCGACAAGATGATTCGCTACTGTCTGCTCACCCGCGACCGTGAACCGATCTTGTGGGACTTCGGCTCTGCAGTGCGGCATCACAAGCTGTACTCGCCGTGGCTGCCTCAGGAGAACTGGCGGCCTGGCTTCCTCGGGTTCCGCGGTGCGGTCGCCCCGGATGCCGGGCTGATGCGTGATGCGGTCACCGAGATCAAGGGAATCCTCGTTGAGGCCGGCGTGGCAGACGCTCCGATCGGCATGGACATCGTGGAGCCGCCGTTCCTGTTCGAGATGCAGCGCCAAGGGCTCAGCGTGGTCGACGCGCAACAGAGCATGCTCGACGCGAGGGTGATCAAGTCCGTCGACGAGATCATGCTGCTCAACCAGGCTGCCGCGATGGTCGACGGCGTCTACCAGGACATCGTCGACATCCTCAAGCCCGGCGTCCGGGAGAACGAGATCGTCGCGCTGGCCAATAAACGGCTCTACGAGATGGGTTCCGATCAAGTGGAGGCGGTCAATGCCATCTCGGGTGAGCGGTGCAATCCGCACCCGCACAACTTCACCGACCGGATCATCCGGCCCGGCGATCAGGCGTTCTTCGACATCATCCATTCCTTCAACGGCTACCGGACCTGCTACTACCGCACCTTCGGTGTCGGCAGCGCAACGCAGAGCCAACGCGACGCCTACAAGTTGGCGCGCGAGTGGATGGACACGTCCATCGCCGCCATCCGCCCGGGCGTCGGCTCAGACCAGATCGCACGGCTGCTGCCGAAGGCGACCGATTTCGGATTCGAGAACGAAATGGCGGCGTTCGGTTTGCAATTCGCCCACGGGCTCGGTCTCGGTCTGCACGAACGGCCGATCATCTCCCGGCTCAACTCGTTGGACAACCCGATCGAATTACAAGCAGGCATGGTGTTCGCGATGGAGACCTACGCGCCGGCTTCCGACGGCATCTCAGCAGCGCGGATAGAAGAAGAAGTAGTGGTCACCGACGACGGCCCGGTGATCCTGACGAAGTTCCCAGCGCAGGAACTCTTCGTCGCCAACGAGTACTAAAGCAACGCATCCACACAAACAACCGACGTGTTCAAGATGAGTCACGACGAAGCTGGCCGTGATCTACCACTCGGCGACTGGGCACGGAACGGCGATGGCGCAGCCGGTCGCCAGCGCCGCCGGCGCTTTGGGC
>JAOPWT010000074.1 GCA_025965555.1 Mycobacterium sp. | reverse complement strand
ATCGATGAAATCCCGGACCGTCTCGACCAGTAGGGCTTCCTCGACGTCTAAGGCGGTGGTCATGTCGTCCTTCCTGGCCGTGATGGTGACCGTGAGCATACCGCGTTTTTAACATGGATTAAACTATCGTTAGTGGATGATCGGCAGTGTTGAGATCCCGACTGTGACGGACGTAAGGACCGATGAGCGAAACTGCGCCCGAGGACGCCAGGGTGAGCCGCACGCGCGCGGCGGTGGCGGACGCTGTCGCGTCGCTGTTCGAAGAGGAAGGCGCGCTGGGGTTGACCCATCAACGTGTCGCAGCGCGCGCGGGTGTGGGGCGGGCCACCGTGTATCGGCACTGGCCCAAGACAGTGGATCTCATGACTGAAGCACTGGCGCGGGCTGATCAGCCGCTATTGCACTTAGGGGATGGCCCGCTGCGCCAATGGCTGCTGAGCGAACTCATCCACGCGGCCGAGCAGATCGCCCAGCCGGTTTCGTCGCAGTTCATCGCATCAATGGTGGCAACCGTCGACCAAAGCCCTGCTGCGCGGCTCCTGCGTGAGAACTTGATCAGCCGAACCCGCATAGTCGTCGACCAGATGCTCGACCAAGCCACCGCCAGCGGCGAGCTCAGCAGCCGGCCCGACACCGACGAGCTGGTCGCGACGGTGCTCGGCGCCGTCATGTTTCGCATCACCATTCAGCAAGAGGATGCCGATTCGGGCTACCTCGGCAGGCTTGTCGACGGCGCGCTCGCCGAACACTGGAGCGAACCGCCAGCCGCTAGGTCATAACACCAGTTCCTCGCCTCACCGGGTCGTCGTAGTTTCGTGACGGTGACGACATCCCTCGAGGTCCCCACCGGGCCACGCGCCTGGTCGTGGTGGGGCGGCAGCCGAACTGAGGGTGACTCGAGCTGGATGTCGTCAGAGGCTCGCCGCGAACTCGCGGCGAGCCCGCAGTTTCACCTGTTCGGCATGGAGCCGACTGATCAATGCAGTCAGCACGATGGTCACCGTTGCCCAAAGCGCGGTGAGCGTGAAGAGAGACGCCAACCGGAAGTCCCAGAGCACGTCGCCTGGGAAGTCCCCGATCTCATCGATGGTCGGCATCAGCGCGCTGGCGACCACCATGACCGCCGCATACGTCCCGGCTCCAATGAGCAACGCGCCCTGGACTCCACGGGAGTCGAGCAACCTAGCCGCTAGGACAGTGCAGGTGGCAGCGGCGGCCACCGATATGAGCAGGAAGGTGAAGTAGAGGGCGGTGCGCTGACCGATCGTATCGCCCGAACCCACCGCTGGCGGTGTGGCTGGATACTTGAGGAACGGTATGAGCACCACCGACAGGTAGCCGATTGCGCCCATGAGAACGGTAGAGGTGCCGGGGGACAGCTGTCCCACACGACCCATCACACCCGCAGACACCAGTGCCAGAATTCCACCGATCGTCACGCCGATCGTCAAGGTCCCCGTGGCTAGTCCCCATGTCGACTGGTCGCGGCTGACGACGGCGGCGTCGTCGTGTGAGTGAGCCGTCGCAGCACCGTCGGCGTCGCTGTGGTGGTTGGCTGGCGTCGCGCTCGACCCTTCGATCGCAATTGCCCTGTCTACGTGCGGTTCTCCGACAACATAGGCAACGGCGAAAGTGGCGATCCCGGCCAGGAGGCCGGCGAAAAGACCGCGAATCAAGAAGGCACGTGCATTCATTGGTGGGTCAAATAGAACGTGGCGGCCGCGCATTGAGCTGAACGTTGCCACCGTACATGTCCAACATGCGTCGATCACCCTGTGTGGCGACTGAAGCAAGCTGAAACATTGCTCAGGCAAACGCGTTTCGCCCCGCGTCGGCTGATCAACGCTGGACTCGGCGATCAACCAAGCTGCGCCACAGCAATATTGGAGCGCGCAGCGTAGCGTCGGGCCAGCCACGCACACGCCATCAGCTGCATCTGGTGGAACATCATCAACGGCACCACCAACCCTGCGATCCCCGCCGGTAAAAGCACACTCGCCAAGGGCAGTCCGCTAGCGAGCGATTTCTTGGAGCCACAGGAGACAATCGCGATCTGATCCTCCGTTGAGAAGCGAAGTCGGCGTGCAACCCACATGGTCGATCCGAGCACAGCTGCCAGGATCGCAGCATTGGCAAGGAATAGCGACAGCAGCGCGGGGATCGACAGTTGGCTCCAAATCCCGGCCACCACACCCTGGCTGAAAGCCGCATACACCACCAGCAGAATTGAGCCGCGATCGACGTATCCGAGCATCTGCTTATGCCGGGCAACGAATCCACCGATCCATTTCCGTGACAGCTGACCCGCGACGAAGGGCGCCAACAACTGAAGGGCTATGTCGCGGACCGCCACGAGTGACACCCCGCCACCGCTCTGGGTGACGAGGCACACCGTCACCAGCGCGGGGGTCACGACGATGCCGATCAGGTTGGAGAACGATGCGCTGCACATTGCCGCCGCGATATTTCCCTTCGCGATGGACGTGAATGCAATCGAGGATTGCACCGTCGACGGCAGGCAGCACAAGAACATCACTCCCGCCCACAGGTCTGGCGACAACACGTCCGGGACCAATACGCGAGAAAACAAGCCCAGCAACGGAAAGGACACGAACGTGAACGCCAGAATGACGCCACGCAACCGCCAGTGCTTAGCTCCGGCCAACGCAGCACGGCTGACAAGCGTGCACCGTATAGGAAGAACAACAAGCCGATCGCGACAGTCGTCGCATGGGCCACGCCCAGTGCGACGATGCCGCGTGCCGGCAGCAGCGATGCGACCCCTACCGTGACGAGCAGCAGCAGGAGGTAGGGATCAACGCGCAGTCTGCACATCAACCGGCGGGGCGGAGTTGCCCGGGTCGGTCGAGGCGCCGTCGTGGGTGATGTCGGGACATATTTTGTTCGAACAATGCCAATGACGTCGCCACGCCGGCGTCACCGGACTTGAACTCCGCAAGGCGACCATCGTTGGCGAGCAGTTCGACCAACGCTTTGGTCATCGCGGTGTGCGCGGCGAACAGACACGGTGTCGAATAGATCGCCACGTTCACGCCGAGCTCGTCGAGCTCGGTCAATGACAGTCGCGGTGACAAGCCGCCCGCAATCTGGTTGAAGAGCAGCGGCTTGCTTCCGACGACGGCGCGCACCTTTCGTATCCATTCCACGCTTTTCACACCGTCAACGAGGAGAACGTCGGCATCGGTAGCAGCTAGCAATTCCGCTCGGCGCAGAATCTCGCGTTCCTCAGTGGCATCTGTGCGAGCCACGATCACGAGCTCGGACCTGGTCTGCAGGACCATGTTCAGCTTCTCCAGATACTGCTCGATGGGCAGAATCTGCTTACCGGCAACGTGCCCGCAGCGGCGTGGCCGCTGCTGGTCTTCCAGAATCACACCCGACGCGCCGATTCGTTCCAAATGCTCCACCACGTGGCAGGCCACCTCCGGGTCGACATAACCATCGTCGATGTCCGCCATGAGGTGCTGTCGAGGGAAGGCAAGCCGTAGCCTCTACACGAATCCGACCATGTCCGGCCATGCGATGAACCCGATGTCGGGGAGCCCGTAGTACGAGGCGGCGAAGCCGAATCCCGAAACGGACATCCCACCATAGTGTTTGGCCGCCAATGATGCCGAATACATGTCGAATATGCCTATGAGCGGAGTAGTACCGTCGTTGTGCACCTCGACGCGAAGCTCGTTCCCGTAACCCATGTCGTATCCCTTCAAGAATCTTGGCGCTGACAGTCACGTTCGCGTCTGCGCCTGCTGGATTGCTACCGCCACAGTGCGTGAATCTTGTTGAAAGCGCGCCTAGACAACCTGAGTCGCCTCTCAGACGTCGCGGGCCCTAGACAGACCGTTCGTCGGTGTGTTGCGGCAGAGCCGGTAACTCCACCGAGATCTTGGCCCCGGGGTTGTTGTCCTCGATCCGCACTCGTCCCCCGTGCGCGGTGATGATGTCGGCGACGATCGCCAGGCCGAGGCCCGAGCCCCCGGCGTCGCGGGCCCGTCCCTCGTCGAGGCGGACGAACCGCTCGAAGACTCGTTCTCTGTCTGCTACCGGAATCCCCGGCCCATCGTCGGCGATGATCAATATCGCCACTCCATCCGTGCTGACGGATGCGCGGCTACCCGCGGCTGGGGCGCCGCGGGTGAGCCGCACCGTCACGATCTGGTCGGCGTGTCGGACGGCGTTACGGACTAGATTGCGCATCACCCGGTGCAAGGCGATCGGGTCGCCGAGCACTCGGACCGGGGAGATGCCAGTGGTATCGAGCTGCGGCGCGCCCTCTTCGCGGGCCTCCCGCACGGTCTCCCACGCCAGATCGTCTAGGTCGATGGGACGGCGGTGGAGGCGGGGATCTGCATCCAGGCGCGCCAGTTGCAGCAGATCGTCTACTAGAGCGGCGAGGCGCGTGACCTGTTGCAACGAAAGCTGTCTCGCATCGGCGATCTTCGCGTCGCTGACTCCTTCGGGCGGGTGCCGGAGGTCGATCTCCAGCCGGGCCCGCAGTGTCGCCAACGGAGTGCGCAGTTCGTGGGCGGCGTCGGCGACGAACCTGCGTTGGCGATCCGCGGCGATCGCGATCCGATCCAACAGGTCGTTGAAGGTCTCGGCCAGGCGCCCCAGCTCATCGTCCGAGGCGGGAACGTCGAGGCGTTGCTGCAAGTCCGTCCCTGGGATGGCGGCCGCCTGACGACGGATCACGTCGACGGGTCGCAATGCTCTGCCGACTAGCAGCCAGCCAACAAGTGCAAGTAGTGCCACCATCGTCGGCACACCGAAGATCAATGAGGTGCCTAGTTCGTCTGTGCTGTCCGCCAGCGGGGTCGTCGGCGAGCCCACGTACACGGTTACAGGACCAGCGGGCGAGCTCACCTTGAGCGCCGCCACCCGGTACGGTCCATCCAGTGCAGAGGGAGTGACCGTAGCGAGTGTCGGGGCGCCCGCAGCGGGCGAGACGAAGAACAACCGGGGTTCGCCGTCGATGTCTCCCGAACTGCTGATCACAGTGCCGGCCCCGTCGACTACCTGCAGTACCGTGGACTCTCCCGCGGAGCGAGCCACCCGTGGATTGGCGTCCCCCTTGGCCACGTCGGCGGCCACATCGCGGACCTGCCGCGTGAGGGTAGCGTCCAGACCGGCTGCCAGCACGCTGTCCACCCGCCACACCAGTAGCGCCGCGGCGGCCGCCATCCCGACCGCGATGACGATCGTGGAGGCAGCAGTTAGCCGGGCCCGCAGTGATATCCGCCGCCACCACGACGGTGTCGGGCGCGGTCCGTCAGCTTCGATAGTCACGGACGGACGGGCCGCGGCATGTCATCGCGAATGCGGTAGCCGGCGCCGCGGACCGTCTCAATGCTGTGCCGATCAAAGGGCGCATCGATCTTCCGACGCAAGTAGCCGACATATACCTCGACGACATTGGGGTCACCGTCGTAGAAGGTGTCCCACACGTTTGCCATGATCGTGCTCTTGGACACCACTTGGTCACGGTGCCGCATCAGATACTCCAGTACCGCGAACTCCCTTGGCGTGAGGTCGATTTCGGCAGCAGCCCGGCGACAGGTGTGGGCTCCAGGGTCGAGGACCAAGTCTCCTGCCGCCAACTGCGCGGGGCGTTCGGGAGCCCCGCGGCGAATCACCGCCCGCAGGTGCGCCAGCAGCACGACATACGAAAACGGTTTGGTCAGATAGTCATCGGCACCGAGATCAAGAGCGTCGGCTTCGTCGTATTCGCCATCCTTGGCGGTGAGCATCAGGACCGGAACCCAGATCCCTTCACTCCGAAGTCTGCGCACTACCTCGTACCCCGACAGCCCCGGCAACATGATGTCCAGGACCATCGCGTCGTATCCGGTGCTCTGTATTCGAGTCAACGCCTGGACACCGTCACGGGCGATGTCAACGGCGAATCCGTCCGCCCGCAGCCCGGCAGCCAGCGTCTCGGCCAGCGCCTCTTCGTCTTCCACGACTAGAACCCGCATATCGAACCCGCCTCTCACCGATCTCCCCGGCCAGTCTTGTTCCTTGACGGCCGAGTGGCGGCGGACCCGACGATTTCGTAGGTCCGCCGCCGCGCCCCCACGCGTTCGCAGAGCGCTAACGTGGCGGCGGTGCGGGCGGAACCGCAGTGTCCGGCACCTCCGGACCGTTCTGGTCGCCCTCCTGGAGGTTGTCCGTGTCGGCGGCACCAGTAACGTCCGGGCTGTCACCTGGTTCGGGAGTGTCGACGACTGTCGGCGGGGCCGGAGGCGGCGGTGTCGGTGTCGCGTTGGCGACCGCGATTCCTCCTCCGATCGCCGCGCCGGCAAGCACCGATGTCAGCGCGGCGACGATCCTGCTCTTTCGGTTCAGCATTGTCGATCCTTTCTGTCACAGCCAACTTGGCTGTGGGACCAACATGCCCACCGCTGCTTGTGTCGTTGCTGAACGAGCCTGAGAACGTTCACAGCCCGGTCATTCCGGTAACTGAGAGCATCCTCAGCCGGCCACAGCTTCGCGTGAGCGGGTCGGAGCAAGCTGGCGTCAGCAGCCAAACACGGCTGCGGCTGCGCGAAGGGCCGACCATGCGGAAGCGAAACGAAGAGGTCATGGTTGACATGGCACCGGGGCCTACACCGATGGCGCCGCAGCATCGGCCACGCATTTGGCTCGAGTTCGATGACGGATCAGCGGTCGGGGTTCGTGGTGCGGGCCTGATCGGGCGCGACCCTGCCCCCTCTCCCGGCGATCGATTCGAACATCTCATCACCCTCGCCGACGACACCCTCACGGTGTCCAGGACGCACCTTGAGTTCGGAACTTATGCATCGGGCTTGTGGATCCGAGACCGATCTTCCACAAACGGCTCGGTGATCGAGACGAACGGCCACCGCACCGCCGTCGCAACAGAAATGAGTGTTTCGGCCCCGGCGGGCTCCACGATCCATTTCGGTGCGCACCGCGTGGCCGTGCGCAACATTCCGGCCTGCGAGTTGATGAATGTCGCAGCGATCGAATGGGTGGTCACTGCGCTGGCGACGTCGCCAGCCGCGAAGTGATCGAGGCAATCCTGCCACTCGTTGGCCGGGTGCCGGTGACAGGCGCGATGCTCAGGGCCTGCCTGACCGATGCGAGGGCGCGGATTGCCCGCATCGCGGTCGACAGTGGACGGCCGCCGGGATCCACTCTCAGTGGCTTCATTGCCACTCGGATCGACGGCGTCCCGTCAAGGGTGGTGGTGAACATCGGCGATTCACGCACCTACCGGCTGGATTCTGACGCCTTTCGGCAGCTCACCATCGACCACACCGTCGTGCAGGAGCTTATCGATGCGGGCGCGATCGCGCCGTCCGCAGGCGCGTCATATCCTGCCCGCAACCTGCTGACCCGTGCACTACTCGGTGCGACTGAGCACCCGGCCGACGTCTCGGTACGGGCGATGCGAGCGGGTGACCGTATCCTCGTCTGTTCGGACGGTCTGACACGGGAATTGGACGATGGACTCATCGCAGATGTGTTGCGGACGACCTCCGATCCGCACGTGGCCGCCGAGAGTCTGATCACTGCTGCGAGCGGTGGCGGCGGCCATGACGATCTGACCGCACTGGTGGTCGACGTTCTTGCGATTCGGGATCACCGTTCGTACGCCGTAAGTCACGACGTACAGCTCCGTCGACGCCCAACGCGCGTCACTCGCCGTCCAGATACGCTTCTGAGCCGCTCGTGATGTGCCCACGCGGTATCGGCGGCGGTTCCCTGTAGACGCAGTCGCGTGACAACAGGTCTGCGATCGTCTCCCGACGCACGAGTTCGCGGGTGAGCCCGTCCTTCACTGAGACCAGCGGCGGCCGGCCCACGATGTTGTGCGTTGACCCCATGCTGTGGTGATAAGCGGCGGTGCACGCCACCGCAAGCAAGTCGCCCGCATGCAGAGTGGTCGATAACGCGACGTCACGTGCCATCTCATACCTGATTGCCCTTGTCGGCCAACTACAGTCATCGGTTGTGTCGCTGTCATCGAGTGACGGCTGGCCAGCGCGAAGGTGTAGCTCGCCCTATGAATCGGGTCGTCGCTCAATCCCCCGTCCACCACCACGACGGTGCGGCCGCCGGGTTGTGACTGCACCCGCAGGACCCGCAGCAGCGTGATGCCTGCGCGTGCGCTGATCGCGACCGGGCTCAACCACGATCGTCGGGCGAGGAAAGCGCGCGGCCGCGCACGACGCGTCCAGCGCATCGTCGATGAAGTCGCGCAACTCGTCGAGATCCAATTTCGGGTCGCCGGATACCTATGGGATGCCCTGTCCCCCAGCGACGTTCATCTCGGTTACGCATCGGACGGTCAGACGCTTGCGCCGTGTTCACGACAGCGACAGAAACAGCAGAACCCCCACAGGATCACATGAGCCGGCGGTGCACTTCGAATGCCAGGCATAGCTCGGCGACATCCTTCGGGCGCGAGAGAGATCGGCCGGTGCGTTGCTCGATCCGACGCAGGCGATGGCGCACGGTGTTGGGATGGCAGATGAGCACCTCTGCGACGCTGCCGACCGATGCGTCGTTGTCCTGCCACACCCGAAACGTCTCGAACAGCATCTCGCGCTCGGCATCGGAGAGATCGTCGAAGCCGTCCAACGCGTTTCCAATCAGCTTGACCATTACACCCGGGGCACTGACTGCCGCGGTGGCCAGAATCGAACCGTCGAACATTGCGATTGGTGAGGCCGCACCGGATCGACCGCTGAGCATCACCTTGGCGAAATGAAGGGCCTGCGGCGTGTCGTGCAGATCGTCGAAGCGCGCACTGACGCCGACACGATTGGCCGTCAATCGCGACACCAAGCCGAGAATCTCGTCGAGTCGCCGCTCGGACTTGACATGCACGATGCCGACTTGCAAATCAGGTTGAAGCCGCCAGGCCGAATACACGTCGAGACTGCGTAGCTTGGATTCGATCTCTGGTAGTGCCTCTTCCCCGATGGCGGGCACGTCCGCGGCAATGACCACGAACGGACCACTGGCCGGCAGGCGCAAACCACTTGCTGCCTCCCACAAACTCCAGCGATCAATGGCTCGCCCCTCGAGCAGCGAATCAATCAGCAACGGACGCTGGGATGCCTGGTCAAGGAGTTGCCTCTTCTGCTCCTCGCGGAATCCCGCCACCAAAGCAGTGGCGATCACTTCGGCGAACCGGCTGATGCGGGCTTCGGTATCGGCCGGCATGGGACCGGGTTCAGCGGAACCGACGGCCGCCAATCCTCGGACGCGGCCGTCGACGAAGATCGGAACCCCCACTGCCGCACGGACGCCGACCGCACGCACCTTTTCGGCGACCGCCCCCGGAATGTTCTCGTAGCTGTCTATCCTCGCGGGAAGGCCGGATCGCTGCACGATCGTGGCCAGGGTGTTGCCTTCGATCGATGTGCGAGTACCCAGAGGCCATTTCACCAGCGCGGCCGGATGCGCATCGGCACCCACCAGCGTAATTTCGGTGGTTGTCTCGAAGCGCCACACCCCGGCAGTGAACGCATGAACGCATCGGCGCATTTCCTCGGCCACAGCGGCGACGACCTCAGACGGTTCGGCACCGCGCACGACCAGCGTGCCCACCCTCCGCACGGCCGCTTGCTCCGCAACGAGGCGGCGATACTCGACTTGCAGCGCGGCATCGTCGAGATGCTCGTTGAGTTGCGTATCAAGGGATCGTTCATCGGCGGCTAATAGTTCGTCCATGGCGTCCTCACAACCAATCCTGGGTGACCGGCAGCACGGCCTTGTGATGTCAGGGGCTTATCGTCCGTCGACAGGGGTCGCGTTCGCATCCGCCACTGCACAGTCCGATTGGCAGGCCGTTCGCTAGTCAGTCGGGCAAGACCCGATTGAGTTGGCTGCGCGACTCGATGCCGAGCTTGGTGAACACTTTGTGCAGGTGGTACTGGACGGTGCGTGCACTGATGAACATCCGGACGCCGATCTCGGGATTGCTACAGCCGTCGCAGGCCATCCGAGCGATCTGGGCCTCCTGTGCCGTGAGCTGCTTATCGCCGGTGGCGACGCTGCGCTTGCGGGCGGTCTCGCCGGTGGCCTGCAACTCACGCCTGGCCCGCTCCGCGAAAGCTTCCATGCCCATCGCACCGAGCATGTCGTGCGCGATGCGAAGCTGAGCCCGCGCATGGATGCGGCGGCGCTCACGCCGTAGCCATTCGCCGTACAGCAGGTGAGCTCGGGCAAGATCTACGCGCTGGCGAGTACGGCCGAGACGCTCGATCGATTCGAGATAGAGGCGTTCCGCCTCGTCATCTTCACTGAGCAACGCGCGCGAACGAGCCTCAACCCCGGACGCCCAATCCGTGCCGCAGGGCCTGGTCCTGTCGGCCAACCGGCGCAACGCTACAGCGGCGACGTCGTTGTGTCCGCTGCGCACGGCCGCCTCGACGAGCTCGGCCGTCGCCCAGCCAGGTACCACCATTTCGATCGAGTACGCGGTGGCGCGCTGCGCTGCCTGCATCGCCTTCTCGTAATTACCGAGGCCGTTGTTCAGCACGGCGTTTGCCCACTCGGCGAGCGCGATCCCGATGCCTTCGCCTCGGCGGTTCGCCTCCGTGATGGTCTCGTCGATCAGCGCGGTCGCCTCGGCTTGTCTGCCCCGCAGGGCCAGCAGGCCCAGTTCAGCCGGCGAAGAGATGCGGATGCCCGTCGCATCCACCGCGACTTGATGTTCCTCGACCGGGGAGGCTGCGCCGGTCAGATCACCCGAGAACAACATCGTGGCCGCACGCAAACCGAGTGCCAGCGGCAGTTCGCTCAGTGCACCCACACCGCGGGCAAGCAGGACGTGTTGCTCGGAGAGCAGATACCAGCGATCGTCATCCCAGAGGTGTGACGCCACGACGCCGGCTATCCAGTGGCAGCGCAGCTGGTCGTCGACCGACATGCCGACACCGAAGACGTCCAGCGCCCTCCGCAGTATCGGCAGTCCCGCCTCATATCCCGAGTCGAAGTGCGCCGTCAGACCTTCCAAGAGAAGGTCGGGAGCACGAATTCCGTGCTGCGGCGGCGGCGCGGCTGCGGCAGCGCGCGCCACCTCCTGCACACCACCGCCGAGGGCCAGGCGACCGACCAAGATCGCGGCCGAAAATGCCTGCAGGTAGGTCGCCCGACAAAGATCGCCGTCAATTGGCTCGAGCCGCTTGGCGGCCTTCAGCAGCAGTGCTGGAGCATCACTACCGCGAATCGTGACGAACGAGAGCTCGGCCCGCACGAGATCGATACGGGCTTGTTGAAAGTCGTCGGCCGGCCCGGCCTCCGCGATCGACACCAACTCGCTTGCCGAATCGAATGCGCCTGCTTTGATTTTCGCGGACGCGGCGGCCAGCGCCCGTTCGGTGCGGCGCGCAGGGTCGAGGGTCAACATCGTGGCGCGCTCGAGGAACGCCGCCGCCGCCGCCACACCACCACGTGCCTGCGCCCGGCTCGCCGATCGCTCTAATTCGGCGGCCACGCCCTCGTCCGGTCCAGCCGCAGAATTGGCGCAATGCCACGCGTGTCTGTCGGGATCCTGCTCTGGATCGGTGACGTCCGCTAGCGCACGGTGAACCTGTTGTCGTTCCCGCGGCAACGCCGAGTCGTATACCACCGAGCGCACGAGGGGATGCCGGAATCGCACTCGCACGCCGAACTCGATGAGGCCCGCCTCGGTCGCCGGCGCTGCCGCTTCGGCACCGATTCCCATCCGGGCCGCGGCCCCCCACACCAACGCGGGATCGCCGATCGGCTGGGCCGCGGCAATCAGCAACAGGCGCCGGGTCTGGTCGGGAAGAACGTCGACCCGACGGCGGAAGTTTTCTTCGATGCCACCGGACAGCTCAACTGTGCCGGAAGGCCGAAATCTGCCGGCTAGCTGTTGCGAGATCACACCACGCGGCAATTCCAGCAGTGCCAGCGGGTTGCCGTCCGTCTCGGCGAGTATTTGATCGCGCACCCGCGCATCGAGCGGTCCGGTCAGTACAGAATCGAGCAGCGATCGCGCGTCTGCCTCTGGTAGCCCCTCGACCCTCAGCTGTGCCAACCCCGCAAGCTCGCTGCTCGGGATCCGGACGGCGAAGACCATGCCAACCGATTCCGCCACCAAACGGCGCGCAACGAACCCGAGGACTTGCGCAGAGGCGAAATCGAGCCACTGCTCGTCGTCGACCAAACACACGAGAGGCTGCTCCTCGGCGACCTCGGACAGCAGGCCCAACACCCCCAGCCCGATCAAAAACCGGTCGGGTACCGGCCCGGCGCTCATGCCGAACGCCACGCGGACCGCGTCACGCTGCGGTGGCGGTAAACGGTGTAGGCCATCCAGCATGGGCGCGCACAGCTGATGCAACGCGGCGAAGGCCAATTCCATCTCGGACTGACAGCCTGTAATGCGGGCGATCCGGCAGCCCGACGCATTCGCGGCCAAATAATCAAGCAACGCGGTTTTGCCGACACCCGCTTCGCCGGACACGACCAAGGCCCGACCCTCACCGGCGCGAATTGCCACGACGAACCGGTCGAGCGTCTCGCGCTCGGCGTCACGGTCAACCAGCTCCATGCGCCGCCCCGCACCGTGTGTCCGCCGCCGTCTGCACCGGAAGTGGCGACAACCTTACCGTCCATCGGGCAGGACAAGGTCGAGCTGGCTGCGCGACTCGATGCCGAGCTTGATGAACACCTTCTTCAGGTGGTACTGCACCGTGCGGGCGCTGATGAACATGCGGCCGGCGATCTCCGGATTGGACAACCCGTCGCGGGCCATCCGTGCGATTTGAGCTTCCTGCGCAGTGAGCCCTTCATCCACCGTGGCGACGCTGCGCTTGCGGGCCGTTTCACCGGTGGCGTTCAGCTCACGCCTGGCCCGCTCGGCGAAGGCCTCCATTCCCATTGACTCGAGCATGTCGTGTGCGATGCGAAGCTGCGCCCGCGCGTCGACACGGCGGCGCTCCCGGCGGAGCCATTCGCCGTACAGCAGATGCGCGCGAGCGAGGTCGGCCCGGATGCGGGTGCGGCCGAGGCGCTCGATCGATTCGCGATAGCAGCGCTCCGCGATATCCCCGTAACTCAGCAGCGCACGCGAACGAGCTTCGATGCCGAGCCCCCAGTCCGTGCCGGCGTTCGAGGTGATCTCGGCTAGCCGACGGAGGGCTTCGGCGGCCATGTCGATGCGGCCACTTCGCGCGGCCGCCTCGATGAGTTCGACAGCCGGCCAGGGTGGTTGGATCATCTCCCCCACATAATCAGTAGCACGCTCGACCGCCGTCATAGCCTTCCCGTAGTTGCCGAGACCGTTGTTCAGTACCGCGCTCGCCCACTCGCTGATGGTGAGTCCGATGCCTTCACCTCGCATGCTGGCGTCTCGGGTGATCGCGTCGATCATGTTCGCCGTGTCGTCTTGTCTCCCGGCGAAAGCGGCCAAACCAAGGGCCGAGTAGGGAACACGATTGCTGCCGGTCGCCTCGATTGCCGGCTTGAGTTGCTGGATGAGCGAGGCAGCGCCCGAAAGCTCACCAGCAAACAACAGCATTATTGCACGCGAGTTGAGGGCCACGGGTAGCTCGCTAAGCGCCCCGACACTGCGGGCGAGTTCAATGTGCCGGTCGGAGAGCACATCCCAGCCGCGGTCATCCCATACGTAACGGGCGACGATCCCCGCCACCGAGTGCCAGCGCAGCTCCTCGTCGACCGCCATGCCGGTACCGAAGAGGTTCAGTGCCTTCCGCAGAATCGGCAATCCCGCCGCATATCCGTTGATGTGGTGTTCCACCAGGCCATCCAACAAAAGGTCGGGTGCGCGCGGAGGGCGCTGCGGCTGCGGCGCGGCTGCGGCGGCGTGTGCTACTTCCACCACACCTCCACCGACGGCTAGACGACCGGCAAAGTAGCCCGCCGTCAGGGCCTGGAGGTACGCCGCGCGCGACAGCTCCTGGTCGATCGCCTCAAGCCGCCTGGCGGCCTTCAACAGCAACGGCGGGGCCTCACTGCCCCGATTGGTAAGGAACGCGAGCTGAGCGCCCATCAGCTCGATACGGGCTTGCTGAAAGTCGCTCAGCGGCCCAGCCTCCACCGCCGACAGCAAGTCTCGCGCCGCACCAAAGGCGCCTGCCTTGATCTGAGCCGACGCGGCTGCCAGTGCTCGCTCGGTGCGGCGAACGGGATCCAATGTCAACATCGTGGCCCGCTCGAGGAATGCCGCGGCTGCAGCCACGCCGCCGCGCCCCCGTGCCCGGTCCGCAGATGCCTCCAACTCTTCGGCAACGGCCTCATCCGGCCCAGCCGCAGCATGGGCCCGATGCCACGCGCGTCTGTCTGGGTCTTGCACGGAATCGGTGACTTCCGCCAACACACCGTGCGTTCGTTGTCGCTCTTGCGGGGATCCCGACCCGTAGACCGCCGAGCGCACGAGGGGATGTCGAAACCGCACCCGAAAGTCAAATTCCACCAAGCCCGCCTCGACCGCGGGCGCTGCTGCCTCCGCGCCAATTCCCATCCGCGCCGCGGCCGCCCACACCAACGCGGGGTCGCCGACGGGCTCGGCGGCCGCGATCAGTAGCAGGCGCCGGGTCTGATCGGGCAGAACTTCGACCCGTCGACGGAAGTTCCCTTCGATTCCGCCGGACAATCGCCCTATCCTGGGAAGCCCAAATCCACCAGCCAGCTCCTGCGGACTCAATCCCCGAGGCAATTCCAGCAATGCCAACGGGTTACCTCGAGTCTCGGCAAGGATCTGATCGCGGACCCGAGTATCCAACGGCCCGCTGAGGGCGCCATCGAGCAGCACTCGCGCATCTGCCTCCCCCAGACGCTCGACGACGAGGTCGGGCAATCCGGCTAGATCGCTGCTGGGCACTCGAGCGGCGAATACCAAGGCAACCGATTCCGCACCCAACCGGCGAGCCACGAAACCGAGGACTTGCGCAGAGGCACGGTCGAGCCATTGCTCGTCATCGACCAAACACAGCAGGGGCTGTGGCTCGGCAGTGTCGGACAGCAGGCTCAGGGCGGCTAAGCCGACCAGAAAGCGGTCAGGCGCGGGCCCGGAATCCATGCCGAATGCAATTTCCAACGCATCACGTTGCGGAGCCGGTAAACGCTCGAGCGTCTCGAACATCGGAGCGCACAACTGGTGCAGCGCGGCAAACGGTAGCTCCATCTCCGACTCAACACCTGCGATGCGGGCCACTCGATATTGTGCAGCCTGCTCGGCCAGATATTCGAGCAACGCTGTCTTGCCGACACCCGCTTCGCCAGACACGACCAACGCTCGGCTCTCACCAGCGCGAAGTGCGTCGACGAGGCGGTCGAGCACCTCGCACTCGACGTGACGGTCAACCAGCTCCATCGAGCCGCCCCGCACTGTGAAGTCCGCCGCCGTCTGCAGCGGAAGTGCGACAACCTTACCGTCAGTCGGGCAGGTCTGGGTCGGGCTGCATGTGATCTGGCGGCATCGCGGCGCTGCGTCCGCGGCCCTGTGACGTCGTTACCCCGTGGCGCCCAACCTCTCAGGCGGCAGCACGGTGAGGACACGGGCCACGAACACCGCGAACTCCTCGATGAAATCGCGCAAGAACTGCTCGGTCCCCTTGTCGGTGACCTCTCCCGCTTCGGTGATCAAGCCGGGAGTGAAATGGATGTAGGCCTCCGGTGCCTCCATCAATGGCGAATTGCAGTAGCTCAGGACATTTCGCAGACTCTGCTGCCCGACAGCGGTTCCGATCTTGCCCGGTGAGGCACCGATCACCGCTGAAGGCTTGTCTGCGAAAGAGTTCGTTCCATGCGGCCGGCTTGCCCAGTCGATGGCATTCTTCAGGCAGCCCGGGATACCCCGGTTGTACTCGGGCGACACGAACAGCACCGCATCCGCCGCAGCGATCGCATCCTTGAGCGCCTGACCCTCTGGGGGGTAGTCAGTGTCGAAGTCGCGGTTGTACAACGGAAGATCAAGTATCGGGATCTCCACGAACTTCAGATGCTTTGGCGCCAACCGGATCAGCGCCTCGGCCAACGTGCGATTGATTGACTCGGTTGACAGGCTGCCGACTATGTAACCAACCTGATAGCCGCTCATAGGTTCCCCGCTTCGTTTCCGTTCTGCATGGTCAAAATCAAGGGTTCTGGAAGTGGTGCCACCAGTCGACGTCGAGGTGGACAATGTCTGCGACGTTTCACAGTGCCGGTGAACAACGACGTTGTCCCGCACGACCGCGAGTTCGACAACCACGACCTGTCAAAGACCCTCGATGGCCTTCGGCTACATGAGGCGGCGATGTACCTCGAAAGCCAAGCAGAGTTCGGCGAGATCCCTTGGCCGCGATAGGGATCGGCCGGTGTGTTTCTCGATTCGGCGTAAGCGGTGGCGGACGGTGTTCGGGTGGCAAATGAGTACCTCAGCTGCGCCGCGCACCGAGGCATCATTGTCTCGCCACACCCGGAACGTCTCGAAAAGCGTCTCCCGCTCGTCGTCGGGAAGGTCGCCAAAACCGTCCAACGCAGCGCCGACCGTTTGGATCATCACCTCCGGCGCGCTTACGGCGGCGGTGGCCAGGATCGAGCCGTCGAACACAGTGATCGAGGAGGTGGAATCGGTTGGGCCCCTCAACATCACCCTTGCCACATGCAGGGCTCGTGGCGTATTGCGCAGATCCGTGAAGGTCGCACTGACCCCCACCCGCACAGTTGTCATCCGCGACATCAGGGCGACAACCATGTCGAGTTTTCGGTCAGACGCGACGTGCACGATGCCGACCTGCACATCCGGCAGCAGCCGCCACGCCGAAAAGATGTCGAGGCTGCGCAGCTTCGACTCGATCTCGGGGAGCGGCTCATCGCCTGGGTTGGGAATGTGGGTGGCGATGACCATGAAGGGACCATTCATCGGCAGCCGAAGCTTGCCCGCGACATCCCGCAGGCTCCAGTCATCGAAGTCTCGGCCGTCGAGCAGCGCGTCCACCAGATTCGACCGTCCCGACGCCTGAGCGAGGAGTTGCCTGTTCTGCTCGTCGCGATAGCCGGCCACGAGTGCAGTGGCGATCAATTCGGCGAAGCGGCTGATATGGACCTCGGTGTCGGCGGGCATGGGGCCGTCTTGCAGGGAACCGACGGCAGCCAGGCCCCACACGCGTCCGTCAACGATGATCGGCACCCCCACCGCCGCGCGCACACCGACCGCGCGCACGAGAGCAGCGATGGGCCCGGCGACGTTGTCGTAGCTGTCTATCCGTGCGGGCCGGCCGCTGCGTTGAACCCGCGTCGCCAGGGTGTTGCCCACCACCGGGGTTCGCGTACCCACCGGCCATTGCGCGAGCGCCGCGGGGTCGGCAGCGGCGGCCACGATGGTGATCTCGCCATCCGATTCGAAGCGCCACAGTCCGGCGGTGTCGGCAGGCGCGCATCGGCGCATCTCTTCGGCCACCGCACCGAATACCTTCGAAGGTTCAACGCCGTCCGCGACCAGCGCGGCGAGCCGGCGGACGGCGGTCTGTTCGGCGGTGAGCCGGCGATACTCGGCAGACAACGTGCCGTTGTCCAAGCTCTCGCCGAATTCATCATTCACGCGTCTTGCCTGCACGCCGAAATCGATGGTGCCACTTGCTGATTCGGCGACCAACTTAGCCGTCGTTGCGGTCATCGGGACACCATCGCCCACCCGGCGATACCAAACACCACCGGCACCATCGCGAACATTCCAAGCGTTGCACTCAGCATCGTCGGCCCTTTCTCTCGTCTGCTCACCGGCGCGGTGAGAACGTGATGACTTGTCGACTACTACGGTCGCCGCGCGGGCGGCCCAGCACCATGGCCCGAGGATTCATCTCTAGGGCCGCATGGATCTAGTGCTAGGGAAACTGCGGTATGTGATGGGCTGGTCAATCAGTCCCGCGCACGAGCTGGCTCAATTTGGCGCGGTAGTTGATGCCCAGCTTGGCGAACGCATTGTGGACGTGGTTTTTCACCGTGTGCAGGGAAAGGTGCAGTTGCTCGGCGACGGAGCGGTTGGCCACACCCTGCGCAATCAGGTTGACGACCGTGAGCTCGGAGTCGGTGAGGCTGTCCCAGCCCGTTTTTGCCCGCGGGTGGCTGACGATGCGCCGTTGCACGCCTAGCCGGCGCAACTCGCGGCCCACCCGGCGCGCATCGGCGAGCGCTTCGTGGCCCATGTAGGTGTCGAATGCGGCATTCAGCTGATCCAGCGCCTCGTCTGGGTGGTCGGCGGATGCGAGTTCAGCGCCGGCGTCCTCGGCGGCCGCGGCGTACAGAAGCGGCCGCGACGACGACTGCAGCACGTCCGCGGCAGCCACCAATGCTGGGGCATCACGTTCGAGTATCCCGCGGGCATGCCCGGCCACCCCGGTGAACAACGGGATCGCCGGCCGCTCACGCTCGAGCAGGTCGGTGGCCTGCAGGACACGTGCGCGCAAGCCGGCATCACCGGCGGCCGATGCCACCCGCGCACCCAAGACCACCCGATCCAAGACCTGGGCCCAGAGTGGTGACCCGAACAGCGGGATGTCGCCGCCCAGCCATCGCATCGCGTCATGGACGTCGTCGCGCTGCCACGCCGCCAGCGCCAGCACATGCGCCGCTTCCCGATCTACCACAGATGAGCCAGTGGAGTAGGCGTCGCGCGCGTCATTGACCATCTGCTGCAACAACGTTCGGTCGTCGGTGCGCACCGCCACCTCGGCCAGAATGGCCGTGCGCGCCATGTCCTGCTCGCTCACGCCTGTCGGCTGCGGGGGCGCCAGGGACTCGGTCGCGGCGCGGGCGGCAGACAACCGGCCCGCAGCGAGATGGACACACCCGTCCATCGTGGCCCACATATCAAAGGCCATCGCGTTGCGTTCCCGGCGGGCTTGCGCTATCCCGTCGGCGACCTGGGCCGCAGCCTCGTCCAACCGGCCGACCACCCCCAGCAGCATCGCGTAGTGGAGTGCGGCCAAGTCATGAGCGGCAGTCGCATCACTGGTGCGGGCGAGTACGCACAGCTCCTCGACGCGGCCCAAGGCGCGGCCCGCATACCCCTCCCCACAGTCGAGCACAGCGAGGGTGAGGTCGGCCAGGATGGTGGCCTCGAGATCACCGGTCGATGCCGCGGCCGCGGCCGCCTCGTGGGCAGCCGCGCGCCGTTCCCCAAATTGGTCCTGCATCGCCAGGTTGTAGGCCAGCCACCCCAGATGCCGGGCCCGGGTCACTTCGCTGACGTCGCGCAATTGCAGCGCTCGACGATTCTCCTCGACGCGCCGGTGTGCACTGTGCTTGGTGAGCGTCGCCAGGCGCAGCCGAATCTCGGCCTCCTGCTCGGGCGACGCCACCGCCGAGAGCGCGGCGACGGCCAACTCTTCGGCCTCGGGATAGCGGCTGGCCCGGTTGAGCAATCCCACCGTTTCGGCTATCAGTGCCCCGCGGTCAGCGTCGTCGGCGGGCAACAGCTCCAACGCGCGCTTGCTTATGTCCGCGGCTGCACTGGCGTCAGCGCGGACAACCGATTGCGCGGCTTGGCGCAGCGCGTTGATCGCCTCCCGGTCTCCGGGCTCGGCGCTGCGCGCCAGCTGGGTGGCCACCTCGGCCGGGGCCGCGCCCATGCTCAGCATGATCGACGCCGATTGGCGCTCCATCGCGCGCCGCAGCGACTGCGGCAAGGACTGTCGGGTGGCCTCACGCAGCAAGTCGTGCCGAAACCTCAGCTGCTCACCGTCGTCGACGAGCAGATCGGCGCGCACCGCCTCCTCGAGCGCCGCCATCAACGACGCCGGCTGGCGTTCCAGCATCGCGGCCAGCAGACCGGCCGAGAACCGATCCGGCAGCACCGCGGCCACCCGCACCACCTCGCCGGCATCGGCGGAGAGGAGGTCGAGTCGCTGCTGCATGCCTGCGCCCAAACGTCGCGGCAGCACCTGTCCGGTGGCCATCGCACGCCCGCCGCTGACATCGAGGCGGCCCTCCTCGTCCAGACCCCCGACCAGCTCCCTGACCAGGAACGGATTTCCGTGCGCCTTCGCGGCCAGATTCAACAGCGACTCATCGGCGTTCGCCCGCACGGTGTCCTGGACCATCTCGGCGACCGCGCCCGGCGACATGGCGGCTACGCGCACAACTGCGGCATCCGCGCGTTGCAGCACCGACAAGGTCTCCTGCACCGCCGGCCCGCCGGCCCCGGTGCGCGCAGTCAGCACCCACAGCACTGGCATATCCGACGGCGCGGTGGCCAGCGACCGCAGCGCCAACAGCGTGCTGTTATCGGCCCAGTGGATGTCCTCCAGCACAATCGCCAGCGGGGTCTGCGCCGCCGCCGCATGAATCGCGTCCTGCTGATCGTGCA
>JAOPWT010000034.1 GCA_025965555.1 Mycobacterium sp. | reverse complement strand
GCGACAGCGACAAGCGCCTGCCGGCCGGCGGCACCATCCCGCTCGAACGCACCCAACCCGCACTCGACCTCGATGCGTTGATCGGCGGATTCCGGCCCGTGTTTCGGGCACTTGACCCCGACAAGGTGAACAACATCGCCCAGTCGATCATCACGATCTTCCAGGGCCAGGGCGGCACCATCAACGACATCCTCGATCAGACCGCCTCGCTGACCTCGGCGCTTGCCGACCGCGACCAGGCGATCGGTGAGGTGGTCAAGAACCTCAACATCGTCCTTGACACGACGGTCAAGCACCAGCAGCAGTTCGACGACACGGTCAAGAACTTCGAGACGCTGGTCACCGGGCTGAAGAACCGTGCCGACCCGATCGCGTCGTCGGTGGCCAACATCAGTGACGCGGCAGGCTCGGTCGCCGACCTGCTCGGCGAGAACCGCCCGCTGCTGCAGAAGACGGTCACCAACCTCGAGATCATTCAGCAGCCGCTGGTCGACCAGAAGGACCAGTTGAACGACACGCTGATCAAGATTCCCGCCGCCCTGAAGATCATCGGCCGCGCGGGCGGCATCTACGGCGACTTCTTCAACTTCTACGCCTGCGACGTCACCCTCAAGTTGAACGGTTTGCAGCCGGGTGGTCCGGTGCGCACGGTCAAGGTCTGGTCTCAGCCATCGGGTAGGTGCACACCGCAATGAGGAGTATCGAAGGCGACAACCGGATCCGAAACGGACTGGTCGGCATCATCATCCTGGTCCTCGTCATCGGTGTGGGTCAGAGCTTCGCCAGTGTGCCGATGATCTTCGCGCAGCCGAAGTACTACGCACAGTTCACCGACACCGGCGGCCTCAACCCAGGTGACAAGGTGCGCATCGCGGGCGTGGACGTGGGCCAGGTCCAGTCCACGGAGATCGACGGCGACAAGGTCGTCATCGGCTACACGCTCAACGGAATGAAGATCGGCACCGACAGCCGCGCCAACATCCGCACCGACACGATCCTCGGCCGCAAGAACCTCGAGATCGAACCGAAGGGTTCGACGGCCCTTGGCGCGAACGGGGTGCTGCCGGTGGGCCAGACCACGACGCCCTACCAGATCTACGACGCCTTCTTCGACGTCACCAAGGCGGCGTCCGGCTGGGACACCCAGTCGGTCAAGAAGTCGCTGAACGTCCTCTCCGAAACCATCGACCAGACCTACCCGCACCTGAGCGCGGCGCTGGACGGGGTCGCGAGGTTCTCCGACACCATCGGCAAGCGCGACGAGGACATCAAGCACCTGCTGGCCAACGCCAACAAGATCGCAGGCGTGCTCGGCAGCCGCGGCGGCCAGATCAACGACCTGCTGGTCAACGCGAAGACCCTGCTGGCCGCGGTCAACGAGCGCTCCTACGCGGTCAGCCAGCTGCTCGAACGGGTCAGCGCCTTCTCCACGCAGGTGCGAGGTTTCATCAACGACAATCCCAACCTGAACAAGGTGCTGACGCAGCTGCAGACCATCAGCGACGTGTTGCAGGCCAGGAAGTTCGACCTCGCCGACACGCTGACCTCGCTGAGCAAGTTCACCGCGTCACTGGGCGAGGCGCTCGCCTCGGGCCCGTACTTCAAGGTCATGCTGGTCAACCTGCTGCCGTACTGGATTCTGCAGCCGTGGGTGGACGCCGCGTTCAAGAAGCGTGGCATCAGTCCCGAGGAGTTCTGGGGCAACGCCGGCCTCCCGTCGTTCCGCTACCCGGATCCGAACGGTCAGCGGCAGCCCAACGGCGCCCCGCCGCCTGCGCCGACGCCGCTCGAGGGCACGCCGGAGCATCCCGGTCCGGCCGTCATCGCCGGCTCGCCCTGCTCGTACGCACCGGGACCGGGCAACTACCCGACGCCCGGCAACCCGTTGCCGTGCACACAGGCCGAGAACGGACCGTTCGGCCCGAACCCGTACGGCGCCAACAACTACGGGCCGCCGGACGTACTCGGTGCGCCTGCGGATCCGAATGCGCCCCCGCCGGCACCGGGGGTGCCGAGCGCCGCGTTCCCCGGTGAGTTCTCGCCGCCCGTTCAAGGCACCCCCGCGGCTCCGTTCGCGCCGGGTCCGCCAGGAGCCAGGACGGTACCGGCCACGCCGGGACCGTCCGATCCGTACATCGCTCCGGGGTCCCTTCAGGGTGACGGCACCTCGCCACCACTGCCCGCGCTGGTCGGTCCGATCCCGCCTCCAGGGCCGGGCCCGCAGGTCGGTGGCGGAGGCGAACCGCTGCCCGGTAATCCGCCGTTCCTTCCGCCCGGATCACAAGGTTAGGGGGCCACAGAGATGTCGACGATCTTCAACGTCCGAAACATGAAGATGCCCGCGCTGACCAAGGGGTCGGTGATCGTCGGCACGATCGTGGTCATCGTGGCCATCATCGCCGCGTTCCTGGGCTGGCATCTGTACAAGAAGCTCACGACGAACACCGTCGTGGCGGAGTTCCCGCAGACGTTAGCTCTCTATCCCGGTGACAAGGTCCAGATCATGGGCGTGCGAGTGGGTTCGATCGAGAAGATCGAGCCTGCCGGCGACAAGCAGCGGGTGACGTTCAGCTACGAGTCCAAGTACAAGGTCCCGCAGAACGCCACGGCGTCGATCCTGAACCCGAGCCTGGTCTCGTCGCGCACCATCCAGCTGGCCCCGCCCTACACCGGTGGCCCGGTGATGCAGAACGGCGCCGTCATCCCAGAGGACCGCACCCAGGTGCCGGTCGAGTACGACGAACTGCGCGACTCGATCAACCGCATCCTGACCGACCTCGGACCAACCAAGGAACAGCCCAAGGGCCCGTTCGGCGACGTGATCGAGTCGTTCGCCGACGGTCTCGCCGGCAAGGGCCAGCAGATCAACAAGACGCTGAACAGCCTGTCCGAGGCGTTGACCACGTTGAACCAGGGCCGCGGCGACTTCTTCGGCGTGGTGAAGAGCCTGGCGCTGTTCGTCAACGCGCTCTACAAGAGCGATCAGCAGTTCGTCACGCTCAACGACAACCTGGCGCAGTTCACCAACTCCTTCACCAACACTGATCGTGAGGTGGCGACCGCCGTCCAGGACCTCAACCAACTGCTCACCACGACGCGCAGCTTCCTCGACCAGAACTCGACGGTCCTGACGCACGATGTCAAGAACCTGGCCGACGTGACGAACGCGATCCTCCAACCGGAGCCACGCAAGGGTCTGGAGACCGGCCTGCACGTGTACCCGAACCTTGCGGCCAACGTCGTGAACATCGCGTCGCCGAACGCGGGCGGCATCGTCAGTCTGCCCACCATCAACCAATACGCCAACCCGATGCAGTTCCTCTGCAGCGCGATCCAGGCGGGCAGCCGGCTCGGCTACCAGGACTCGGCGGAACTGTGTGCGCAGTACCTGGCGCCGATCCTGGACGCCACCAAGTTCAACTACCCGCCGTTCGGCCTGAACCAGCTCAATACGGCGATGACGCTGCCCAAGCAGATCGCCTACTCCGAGCCGCGTCTGCAGCCGCCGCCGGGGTACAAGGACACGACCGTGCCCGGCGTCTTCTCGCGGGACACGCTCTTCTCGCACGGCAACCACGAGCCGGGCTGGACCGTCGCGCCCGGCATGCAGGGCGTCGAGGTGCAGCCATTCACGCAGAACATGCTGACGCCGGAATCGCTCGGCGAGTTGATGGGCGGCCCGGACATCGTGGCGCCGCCCGCTCCGTACGCGTTCGGTGTCAACGACGGCCGTCTGCCAGGGCCGCCGAACGCCTACGGCGAGAACAGCCCGCTGCCCCCGCCCTGGTACCCGCAGCCGGGCCCACCGCCGGTGCCTGCGCCGGGTGTGCTCCCTGGCGACCCGCTTGGCGCCATCGCGCCAGCGGGCGGCCCCGCGCCTGCCGCCGCGCCCGCGCCGGCTGGACCACCGCTGCCCGCTGAAGCAGGAGCAGGCTGATGATGACGAGCTTGAACCGGATGAAGCTGAGGACCGTCCTCAAGCGCGGTGGAGCACTGCTCGCCGCTGGTCTGATCCTGACGTCGTGCGGTTGGAAGGGCATCTCGAACGTGCCGGTCCCCGGTGGCGCAGGCACGGGCGCGAACAGCATGACGATCTACGTTCAGATGCCGGACACGTTGGCTCTCAACGTGAATAGCCGGGTCCGTGTCGCCGACGTGTTCGTCGGCAGCGTGCGGGCGATCGAGTTGAAGAATTGGGTCGCGACGCTGACGTTGGACGTGGAGCCCGGTCTGAAGCTGCCTGCCGACACCAGGGCGGCGATCGGTCAGACGTCGCTACTCGGCTCGCAGCACGTCGAGCTGACCCCGCCGGCGAATGCCTCGGGACCGTTGCTGAGGAGTGGCGACACCATTCCGTTGGATCACTCGAGTTCGTTCCCGACGACGGAGCGAACGCTGGCCAGCATCGGCACCATCCTCACCGGTGGTGGCATCCCGAACCTCGAGACCATTCAAACTGAAGTCGCCAACATCCTGACCGGCCGTGGCGATCAGATCCGGGAGTTCCTGGGACGTCTGGACACGTTCACCGCGGAGTTGAACAACCAGCGCCAGGACATCACGCGCGCAATCGATTCGACGAACCGGTTGCTGTCCGTGGTGGCCCAGCGCAACGACACCCTGGATCGAGTGCTCACGGAGTTCCCGCCGCTGATCAAGCACTTCGCGGACACCAGGGACCTGTTCGCCGACGCGGTGATTGCACTCGGTCGCGTCAGCAAGGCCACCAACGACGCATTGTCGCCGGCCAACCCGGACATCACGGCCAACCTGAAGAACCTGCAGCGGCCGCTCGTCCAGCTGGGCAAGGCGTCCCCGTATCTCCTTGGCGCGTTGAAGGTGATCGGAACTGCGCCGTTCAGCATCGAGAACGTGCCGAAGGCCATTCGCGGCGACTACATCAACGTGTCGCTCAACGTGGACCTGACGCTGTCGGCACTCGACAACGGAGTCCTCAGCGGCACCGGCATATCCGGCATGCTGCGTGCCCTCGAGCAGTCGTGGGGCCGCGATCCGAGCACGATGATCCCGGACGTGCGGTTCACCCCGAACCCGCACGATGCACCGGGCGGACCGCTGGTCGAGAGAGGTGAGTGAGCGATGCTGACCCGCTTCATCAAGATCCAGTTGGTGATCTTCACGATTCTGACGATCATCGCGCTGGTCGTCTTGGGTTGGTATTACCTGCGTCTGCCGAGCGTGGTGGGCATCGGGCAGTACGAACTCAAGGCTGAACTGCCCCGCTCGGGTGGTCTGTACGCGACGGCCAACGTGACGTATCTCGGTACTCAGATCGGCAAGGTCACCGCGGTGACGCCCACCGAGCACGGTGCCGAGGCGACCATGAGCATCGACAGCAACTACAAGATCCCGGCCGATGCGAGCGCGAACGTGCACTCCGTCTCGGCGATCGGCGAGCAGTACCTGGATCTGGTGTCCACGTCGGCCAAGGCGGCCCAGTACCTGGCTCCGGGTTCGACGATCACCAACAGCGCGGTCCCCACTGAGGTCGGGCCGGCGCTCGATGCCGCCAACAATGGTCTCGCCGTGCTGCCCAAGGAGAAGATCGACTCACTGCTGACCGAGACGTCTCAGGCGGTCGGCGGTCTCGGTCCCGCGTTGCAACGGTTGGTGGACTCGACGACCGCCATCGCCAGTGACTTCAAGGACAACCTCGGGCCGGTCAACGACATCATCAACAACTCGACGCCGATTCTGGACAGCCAGGTCAACTCGGGTGATGCGATCTCGCAGTGGGCGGCCAACCTGAACACCATCGCGTCGCAAACTGCGGAGCAGGACCAGGCGTTGCGCAGCGGATTGCAGCAGGCCGCCCCGACGGCAGATCAGCTCAACGCGGTGTTCGGGGACGTGCGTGACGCGCTGCCGCAGACCCTGGCGAATCTCGCGATCGTCACCGATCTGCTCAAGCGTTATCACACAGGACTCGAACAGGCGCTGGTGATTCTTCCCCAGGGTGCAACGATCGCCCAGGCTGGCACGATCTTCGAGGGCGAGGGTCTGTTGCACTTCGGTCTCTCGATCAACCAGCCGCCGCCGTGCCTCACGGGCTTCCTGCCCGCGTCGCAATGGCGATCGCCAGCCGACACCAGCACGAAGCCGCTGCCCGACGGGCTGTACTGCAAGATTCCCAAGGACTTCCAGGGCAACGTCGTCCGCGGCGCTCGCAACTACCCGTGCGCGGACGTGCCGGGCAAGCGCGCGGCCACTCCGGAGGAATGCCGCAGCAATACGCCGTACGAGCCACAGGGGACCAACCCCTGGTACGGCGATCCGAACCAGATCCTCACGTGCCCGGCGCCAGGGGCACGATGCGATCAACCGGTCAAGCCCGGCTACGTGATACCTGCGCCGACGATCAACAACGGTCTGAACCCGTTGCCCGCCGATCAGCTGCCGCCACCGCCGTCCCCGATGAGTGACCCGTTGACGGCTCCTGGCCAGGGCACTGTCGCCTGCAGTGGCCAGCAGCCCAACCCGTGCATCTACACTCCGGCATCAGGTCCTACCGCGATCTACACCCCGTCCAACGGGCAGGTCGTCGGACCCGACGGAGTCCAGTACTCCGTCACCAACTCAAGTGATCCAGGAGAAAACGGATGGAAGGAGATGCTGGCACCAGCCGGCTGAACCCCCCCGGAGGGCAGGAGCGAAGCGACCCGGGAGAACTATCCGGAGGGCAGGAGCGAAGCGACCCGGGAGAACTATCCGGAGAGCAGGAGCGAAGCGACCCGGGAGAACACATCCCTCTAGAACCCGACACGTCGGACCAGTCCGACGCACAATCCGATCCATTGCAGGATCAGCCCACCGAGGCTCAGGCCACCGACGAGGTCCCGCGTCGCCCCGAGCGGTTCGGGCGTGGCTGGCTCGTCGCAATCTGTCTGGCGTTGCTCGTCTCGACGGCGGGCCTCGGCATCGGCGGCTATCTCGCGCTGAAGTCGCACGACCAGAGCGAGGCCATCGCCCGAGAGGACGCGATGGCACTGGCACGCGCCAAGGACTGCGTGACGGCGACCCAGGCCCCGGATGTCGCGGCGATGACGGCCAGCCAGACCAAGGTCATCGAATGCGCGACGGGTGACTTCGCCGTACAGGCCAACCTGTTCGCCAGCATGCTGGTCGAGGCGTACCAGGCCGCGAACGTCTCGGTCCAGGTGTCCGACATGCGCGGGGCCATCGAGAAGCACAACGACGACGGGTCGGTGGACGTGCTGGTGGCGGTCCGGGTGAAGGTGACCAACTCCCAGGCCGCCGACCAGGAGCAGGGTTACCGGCTGCGGGTGAACATGGCCCCCGCCGACGGCACCTACAAGATCAACCGACTGGACCAGGTCACCTCGTGACGGCAGTGCTCGAAGAAGACACCGAACCGCGCACCGCGCAGGACGAGGTCACCCGCTTGGCCTCCTGGCCCGCGCGGGCCGGCGCCATCGCACTGGACGTCCTACCCGGCGCCGCCGTGATCGCGACGATGGGCCTGCTGGCGTACACCACTGCGGTCGGGGACTGGCTGTGGTGGGTGTTCATGGGCGTGTTGGCGGCGGCCTTCCTGGCCACGCTGGTGAACCGGTGGCTCCTGCCGACGATCACCGGCTGGACCATGGGTCGCGCGGTGACGGGCATCCGCGTGACGACGTCGACCGGGCGACCTGTCGGCAGCATCCGACTCATCGCGCGCGACCTCGCCCACCTGCTCGACACCGCAGCGTTGTTCGTCGGCTGGCTGTGGCCACTCGGTGATCGCAGACACCGTACGTTTGCGGATCTGTTGCTGCGCACCGAAGTTCGCATCGTCGACCCGGCCGACGCGCCTCGGCGCAATGTGCGACGGCTCGCCGGCTGCGTGCTGATTGCGGCGGCCATGGTGTGTGCGGCCGGGGGCGGACTGGGCTATCTGCAGGTGTACCGCCAGGACCGCGCCCTCGAGCAGGCCAGGACCGAGATCGCCGAGCAGGGGCCGAGGATCGTCGAGCAGCTGCTGAGCTACGGCACCCAGACCGTGGTCGACGACTTCGCCAAGGCGCAGACGCTGGCCACCGACGGGTACCGTCCGCAGTTGGTCCAGCAGCAACAGGCCGTCCAGAAATCGGGCGTCACCGACAACGAGTACTGGGCGGTCAGCAGCGCAGTGCTGTCGGCGACCAAGGATCGGGCGGCGATGCTCCTGGCCCTGCAGGGCCAACGCGGATCGGACACGAACAACCTGAAGTTCATCACGGCCACGGTGCGTGCCGACTTCGAGAAGTCGAATGGCCGTTGGCAGGTCGCGGTCCTCACCGTGCTGAAGAAGCCGTTGACTGGCCAGAACGGTCCGCCGGGGCCGCCGCCGGGCTCACCGGCGCCGAGTGGCAGTGGGCCAGGCCGATGAGCCCACGACGCAAGGTAGACGAGAAGGATCGGGACTTCTTCTCCGCGCATACGCCAGGGCCGAAGGCGCCGTTGCAGTGGGGTCTTCCGCTCACCGCGATCCTGGCCGTCGTGCTGGCCGCCGCCGCGATTGCGGGCAGCGTCTTCATCTTGGTCGGGCACGAGAGCCTGACTCGTACCGACGACCGGGACGCCTCCGCGCTGTTCTACGTCCGCGGCTTCATGACGGAGTACACGTCCCTTGATCCCTTCCACGCCAACGACTATGCGGACCGGATTCTCGCGCAGGGGACGGGTGACTTCGCGAAGTCGTTCAAGGAGAAGCTGAACGACATCGTCATTCAGGTCGCGCGCGCCGAACCCACCACCGGCATCGTGCAGGAGGCAGGCGTGCAACGGTGGAACGACAACGGAAGTGCCGATGTCCTGGTGGCGACCAACGTCAAATCCACCGCCCCGGACGGCAAGACGCCCATAGAGAGCGGAACCCGTTGGGTGGTAACGACTATCGAGGAGGGACAGCAGTGGAAGATCAGTCAGCTGATTCAAGTGATCTGACCGCCGACGCTGACACCGCCTCCGTCCCGCAGGGGAAGGCGGCGCGCAACCGCCACCGGCTGCCGCGGCAGAGGGCGCAGCAGGCCGGTCAGCCGGACGCGGAGGTCGAGGTCGAGAGCGAGCCCGAGACCGCCGAGTCCCCGCAGGAGCCGGAGTCGACCGAAGATTCGCCCGAGGAGAGCCAGGAGGCCTCCGAGGAGAGTCAGGAGGTCGTCCTCGTGCCGCACCGGACGGCAGGACGTGCACTGAAGATCGTTGCGGTCGCGGCCGGTGTCCTGTTCATCGCCGCCGCCGCGTTCGCGGGCGCCACGGTCCAGCCCTACCTCGTCGACCGGGCCGCGGTGCACACGAAGTTCCTGATCGCTGAGACCGCCGCGAGTGCGATCACCACGTTGTGGACCTACACGCCCGACGACATGGACAAGCTGCCGGACCGATCCGCCAAGTACCTCGGCGGCGACTTCGCGGCCGACTACAAGCGCTACATCGATGCGATCGTGGCACCGAACAAGCAGGCGCAGGTCTCCAACAACACCCAGGTCCTCGGGGCGGCGGTGGAATCGCTCACGCCGACGGAGGCGACCGCGATCGTGTACACCAACTCCGTCGCGACCAGTCCCGTCACCAAGGGCATTCCGTCGCTGCGCTACCTCTCGTACCGCCTGACGATGAAGCCCGATGACCACCGGTGGTTGATCACCCAGATGGTCGCGGTGACGAAGCTAGACCTGACGCCGCGGCTGTAGTCCGCGTGGTGTGATGGCCGTCGAATCCCCTGTCTCCCAACGGCTGACGATCACCGCGCTGCTGTTGCTGACGTTCGCGACCGGCTTGGTCGACGCGGTCAGCGTGCTGGTGCTCGGTCACGTCTTCGTGGCGAACATGACCGGCAACGTCATCTTCCTCGGCTTCTGGCTGGTGCCTCACTCCGGAGTCGACATGATCGCGGCGGTGGTGGCGTTCGCCAGTTTCGTCGCGGGAACGGTGCTGGGTGGCAGGCTGGCCAGGCATCTCGACGCGAAGGTCCGCCGCTGGCTGGTCGTGGCGCTGGGCCTCGAAGTCGTTGTCCTGCTGACTCTTTCGGTACTGGCGGGCGTTGGGCTGCTGAAGCACGGCGGAAGTGGGCGCCTGATTCTGATCGCCGGACTGGCGGTGGTCTTCGGCACGCAAAACGCGACAGCACGCCAGTTCGGGGTGCAGGAGCTCAGTACGACGGTGTTGACACAGACCATCGTCGGCATCGGCTTCGACAGCCGACTCGCGGGCGGGACGGGCCACCGGGAGAAGCTTCGATACGGCGTCGTCCTGGTGATGTTCAGCGGTGCCGCCCTCGGAGCGACCTTGACGCTATGGATGGTGGCGCCCGTCATCGCGATCGCCGCGGCGGCGGTCGCGACCAGTGCGGCCATCTTCGCGTTCGGGCCTGCCGCGCCACCGCCGGTCGGCAACTAGCCTGGCACCATGCCATCAGTCCTCGTCACCGGCGCCGCCCGCGGTATCGGACGTTCGATCACCGAATACCTCGCCGATCGCGACTGGGACGTCATCGCGGGCGTCCGCACGCAGGACGACGCGGATGGCATCGCTGCGGCCAACCCGCGACGCATCACGCCGGTGATACTCGACGTCACCAATGACGATCACATCGCCGACCTCGCCAGGTCACTGCCCGTGCGCCTCGACGGGATCGTCAACAACGCCGGTGTCGCCGTCAATGGTCCGATGGAAGTGGTCACCACCGCCGATTGGCGAAAGCAGCTGGAAATCAACGTCATTGGTCAATTGGCCGTGACGCGGGCGGTGCTGCCGAAGTTGCGGCAGTCCAGGGGCCGGGTGGTCTTCATGTCCAGCGTGAACGGGCGGATGTCGATGCCGATGCTGGGCGCCTACAGCGCATCGAAGTACGCCCTCGAGGCCGCGGCGGACGCGATGCGGATGGAGCTGCGCCCATGGCACCTTCCCGTGGTCATCGTCGAGCCCGCCCAGACGGACACGGACATGTGGCGCACTGCCGGCGACGTGGTTCTCGAGACGGAGGCGGCGATGGGGCCCGAGCACCGCGAGCTCTACGCCAGGCATCTCGCCGGACTGAAGAAGTTCGTCCCGGTTGCGCAGCGCATGACGGTCCCGCCGGAGAAGGTGTCAGCTGTGGTCGAGACGGCGCTGACCACCCGTCGACCCCGGGCCAGGTACGTCGTCGGAATCGGCCCAAGGGCCCAGGTTCGGTTGATGGCGAATCTGCCGACGGTGGTCAGAGACCTGGTGTTGCGCAAGGTGAGCGGTCAGCCGTAGCCGCCCTGCAGTCAAGGCTTCAGCTGGGCAGAATCGACGTCGGCCGCGACTTTCAGCGCACTCGCCGTGAAATCGTAGATCTTGATCGCGCAGGTCAACGACTCAGTGCTGTGCCACGTGCCCCACTGTTGGCAAATAGCGCACCCGGTGCCATTGAATTCGAGCTCCTTACCTAGGCGACCTTAGTTGCCAGCCGGGCAGAGAATTTGCACTGCCGTCAATCCCGAAACCGCTTGTTCAGCCTATGAATTCACCACGCTGATTTTGTAGGACGGCTACTCAGGAATCCGCTCAGCAATCTTGGTATTGCCGCTAACGTAAGTGTTAGCGTTTCGTGGCGTCGCACACCCGGGTGTGGAAGGGACAGGTCAGATGGCTGGTTTGCACCGCACCAGAAAGCGGCGTCGGATGAGTGTGGCGTTGGTCAGCGCTGCCACAGCGACGGCCACGGCGTTCACCGTCGGTGTCGAGCCGCCTCCCGCTCCAGCCAAGCGGGTGTCCGCTGAGAGCGTCGATCTGGCGGCCGCCATCAGGTTGCTGCCGAACCATGACCAGGTGCCCGACATCACGGGCGGCCTCGGCACCGCGATCTACAACGGCAATCAGGCGCTGGCCGACACCATCATCAGGGCGGTGGTGAACGGGCTCAACTTGACGGCCGTGGCTCAGGCAACTGGAGTAGACCCCCACAGCCTGCTCACCGGCCTTCTCGCGGATTTGCCTGCGAACCTGCTGCCCGGAATCCTGGCCAGTCTCTCCCTCGACGTTCCGGTGCTGGGGCCCGTGCTGGACACCCTGTCGGGCGGCGATCTCGACCTCCTCACCAGCATCTTGAATCTGCTTCACATCAGTGAGGTCACCGACGGAACCCTGACGGGCGTCTTGGCGCTGCTTGGATTGGACCTCTCCGATCCGCTCAACCTCGGCGGCCTTGACATCCCCGGTCTGAACATCATCACGGCGGGGCCGACGTTCGCCGCGCTCAAGACGCTCGGCCTCGACCTCGGCTGGGTGCCGTCGCTACCGAACTCGGTGGCGAACGAGATCAACGGGACGCAGTACGCGCGGCTCGGCGTCGACGGCGTGCTGGATGCCGTACTGACCCGACTGCAGGCAAGCCACATCCCCGGTGCGTCAGCCCTGATCGCCCCACTGGCAGCGCTGATCGCCAGTATCACCGATCCGGTCACCAGCCAGCTTCCCGACGTCATCGATGTCCGAGTCACTCCCACCGTGGGGATCGGACTTGGTGCTTTCGCCGCTGCGATGGCCTACGAGAAGGTGCTGGCCGATCTGTCCCTGCAACCCGGGGGTCTGAATCACGTCTTCGGTACCGATCCGATCCTCGGCAGCCTCACCATCCTGCCGCTCGTGCTGATCAACAATCCGGCACGTCCCGACGGCGGCGCGCTGGCACGGTTCGGACCGTTGGCAGCTCTGTTCGGCATCAACACCGTGAATCCGACGACGCACGCGACCAGCAGCGGTGACGGAACCGGCGCTGCCATCCCACTTCTCGGAACCGGCGTGACGCTGGGCAATGCCAACGTCCTGCCGCTTCTCGTCGACGCGACCTATGAGTATCAGCCGCTTTCGGACCTTGCGTCCTGGCCGAACGCATTCACTCTCGTCAACAATCTGGCCGCGGCCCTGTCGCCGACGTACATGCTGCGGGGGCTCAATCTGGACCTCGGCGGGCTGACCGACCAACTGCTCGCGGGCGTCTCGGATGCCGTGGACGGCATCGATCCGACGGATCCGAATTCAGCGTTGGCGATCAACTTGTACGTCACCCTGCACTCCAAGACGTTGCCGATGTTGGAGCCGCTCTACCTGGCGTCCGACTTCCTCAACATCGTCGGCCTCAAGCCGCTGGCAGACGTCGCGATGCACCTGGCCAACGCGCTCGCGCCTGCGTTGACGACGCTGACCAACATCGGCTACGCCAATGCGGTGCAGAACGCCGACGGCACCATCACCAGGGACTTCAGCGACGCGGGGACGGAGACGCCGTTCCTCTCGTTCGCGAACATCGACTACGGAAAGGCGTTGGGCGACAGCGTTTCTCAGCTGTTCGCCGGCTTCCAGAAGGAATTCTTCAGCGGCAACCCGACGCCGAATACGCCGAACGTCCTCGCCAACCTGCTCAACGCCCTGCTCGACGGCAGCCTCCTCAACGGCGCGGCGGCCACCACCCCGCTGGCGGCCTTGTCGGCTCCGTCGGACCCGTCGGCCACTGGCGTGCCGTCGGCCAATGCCCGACTGCTGAAGGTGGCCGCCGTCGCGGATCCCGCACCCGCCACCGATGATGCCTCCAAAGATGCTGTCGCAGACAAGGTTACGACGTCCGACGACAAGTCTTCGGCTCCGACCTTGGAGGACAAGTCGCCGACTGCAAGCGAGCCGACGACGCCTGCCGCCGACGGACAGACGCCCGCAGCGGACGCGGACGCCTCGGATACCACCGACGCGAAGCCCGTCAAGGGGCCCCAGCATGCCAACCCCGACGCCGACTCGGGCACCGCAGGGGACGAGTCCGCTTCCGATGCGGGCACCAAGACGCCGCCGAAGCACGCCAAGCCGACCACCAACGAGACCCGCGACACCGCCAACGACTTCTCCCCAAAGGGCGACAAGTTAGCTGACAAGCCTGCCAAGACGGGCGACAAGGGCAGCGAAGCGGAGAGCACCGGTACCGCTGGATCGGACGCAGGTTCGTCGGACGCAGGCTCGTCGGATAAGGCAGCGTGAGGTCAGCTGAACGCGAGCCAGCTCGGTAGGGCCCGCTCGCGGGAGTCGCACAGCACCTGCATGGTGTCGCAGGAGCCCTTCGGCACGCCTGCGCCGGCCCACATGCCACCGGTGTCGCGGCGCAGCACGATCGCCGAGGAGCCGCCGCCGTCGAGCATGATGGCGGTATCGCTGCCGAGACCACGGAACAGGTCCTGGATCTGATCGGGCGTGTAGCTGCCACCCTGGAAGACGTACATCTCGTCCCGGTCGCGCGCGTAGGCGATCGC
>JAOPWT010000569.1 GCA_025965555.1 Mycobacterium sp. | reverse complement strand
GGACGCTGGACGACAGTCGGGTTCGCCGCGCTCGCCGCGGGCGGCTGGGCCACGCTGACCGTCGTCTGTGCCATCGAGGCAGCCCATCACGCGCCAGGGGTGCTGGGCTTCGACCCACGCGACACCCTTCTCTACGGGGCGCTCGGCGTCTACAACCTCGCCTTGTTCACCTGGCTGGCGCCGATCCTCAGGAGCCAGCGCAAGACCAGCTGAGCACTAGTGCGCGAAGTGCCGCGCACCCGTCAGATACAGCGCGATACCCGCCTTCTCGGCCGCTTCGGTGACGACGTCGTCGCGCATCGAGCCGCCGGGGTGGACGATCGCCTTCACCCCCGCGGCGGTCAGCACCTCGAGCCCGTCGGGGAACGGGAAGAACGCATCAGAGGACGCGACCGCGCCCCGTACGCGATCGCCCGCCCGCTCGACGGCCAGCCGCGCCGCGTCGACGCGATTGACCTGGCCCATGCCCACGCCGACGGTCGCACCGTCCTTGGCGACGACGATTGCGTTCGACTTCACCGCGCGGCAGGCGCGCCAGGCGAACACCAGGTCGGCGAGGGTGTCGGGATCGGCGGGCGTGCCGGTGGCCAGCGTCCAGTTGGCGGGGTTGTCGCCCGGTGCATCGAGCGCGTCGCGCTGCTGCACCAGCAGGCCGCCGCTGACCTGACGGAATTCGGTGCCGCCGACCAGCGGTTCGGACGCCACCAGCACGCGCACGTTCTTCTTGCGGGCCAGGATCTCGACCGCACCCGGTTCGTAGGCAGGCGCGATGACGACCTCGGTGAAGATGTCGGCGACCGTCTCGGCCATCTCGACGCTGACCGTGGTGTTGGCCGCGATCACGCCACCGAACGCGCTAAGGGGATCGCACTCGTGCGCCTTGCGGTGCGCGTCGGCGACCGACGAGGACGAGACGGCGATGCCACATGGGTTGGCGTGCTTGATGATCGCCACACAGGTCTGTTCGTAGTCGAACGCGGCCCGCCAGGCGGCATCGGCGTCGGTGTAGTTGTTGTACGACATCTCCTTGCCGTGCAACTGCTGGGCCTGCGCCAGACCCGGCCACGCCGAGTCGTCGCGGTACAGCGCTGCGCGCTGGTGCGGGTTCTCGCCGTAGCGCAGCACCGCGGCCCGCTTCCAGGTACCGCCGAACCACTCCGGTGGCCCCGCGTCGTCGCCTTCGGGCGACAGGGTCGAGCCCATCCAACTGGCGACGGCGACGTCGTACTCGGCGGTGTGCCGAAACGCCAAGGACGCCAACCGCTTCCGCTGGGCCAGGGTGAACCCACCCGCCCGCACCGCGGCGAGCACGCCGTCGTAGCCGAGCGGCTCAACGACGACCGCGACACTGGGATGGTTCTTCGCGGCGGCGCGCACCATGGAGGGCCCGCCGATGTCGATCTGCTCGACGCACTCGTCCTCGCTGGCACCGGACTCGACGGTCTCGGTGAACGGGTACAGGTTGACGACCACCAGCTCGAAGGCCGCGACCCCGAGTTCGTCGAGCGCAGCCAGGTGCTCGGCCTTGCGGGTGTCTGCCAGCAGCCCGGCGTGCACGTGGGGGTGCAGCGTCTTCACGCGGCCGTCGAGCACCTCGGGGAAGCCCGTGACGTCCTCGACCGGTGTCACCGGGACACCGCTGGCCGCAATGGTTTTCGCGGTGGAGCCGGTCGAGACGATGGCCACCCCCGCCTCGTGAAGGCCGCGCGCCAGTTCGGCGAGGCCCGTCTTGTCGTACACGCTGATCAACGCGCGCCGGATCGCCCGCCTGCCGTCGTCCTCGGTCATCCGATCGCCGCCTTTCGTCCCGTCCACGTCACACCTCGAGTTGCCATCGCGGCAAGTACTTCCACCAACAGTCGCCGCTCGACGACCTTGATCCGTTCGTGAAGGGCGGCCTCGTCATCACCGTCGAGAACCGTCACGGCCTCCTGCGCCAGGATCGGCCCGGTGTCCATTCCCGCATCGACGAGGTGCACCGTACAGCCGGTGACCCGGACCCCGTAGGCCAGCGACTCGGGCACCGCGTGCGCACCGGGAAAGGCAGGCAGCAGCGCCGGATGCGTGTTCACCACGCGGCCGAGGAAGCGTGAAAGGAACTGCGGGCCAAGGATCTTCATGAAGCCGGCGGAGACCACCAGATCGGGCTGGTACGCCGCCGTCGCCTCGGTGATCGCCGTGTCCCATGCCTCCCGGTCGGGATGGTCGCCGAGGCGGACCGTGTACGCGGGCAATGAGTTGGCCGCCGCGACCTCCAGCGCCCGGCAGTCGCGATCGGTACCGACTGCCACGACGCGCGCGGGGTAGTCGCCGACGGCTGCCTCGAGCACCGACTCCAGCAGTGAACCCGTGCCCGACGCCAGGACCACCAGGCGTGCCGGCACGCTGGCGGGCACACGAAGCGGGGGCTGCACGCGATGCAGCCTAATCGGAGCTACGCCGCGGCTCGTCGCTGGTGTGGTCGTCGTCGGCGAAGTAGTGCGCCTCCGGGTCGTCGTCGAAGTCGAATACGTCGCGCGGCGCCACGCGGACGGGCGCCGGACTTGGCACCGGCTCCTCGAACACGGGCTGCGGGTCCTCGGGTTCGGCAACGACGATCTCGTCGTCGATCGGCTCCTCGTTGTCGGCGATCTGCTCCTCGTCGTCGATCAGCTCCTCATCGTCGATCTGCTCCTCGCTGCCCTCGACGTCGGGCACGTCTTCTTCGGCGGTGATCCGCTCCGCCGCGGTCTCCGGTTCCGGATCGGGCACCCGCTCAGCACGGACCTTGGTCCGACGGGCGATGCCACCACTCATCACGACCGTCAGACCGCCGATCGCGACGAACCACAGGAACACCGCGGGGCCGAACGTGGTCTGGTCGACGCCGACGTCACCGAAGTTGCCAAGCCGTCCGCCGCCGGCATAGCCGAGCAACGCCATGACGACCGCACCGATCGCCGAGGCGGCGACCAACTTGCCTGCCGCCTCGGCCAGCGGAACTGGCCGTCGCGCGCACTGCTGACCCACCGCCACGGCCGACGCTGCCGCTGCGATCAGCAGCGCCACCCAGATCGGCCCCAACGGCGGGCTGGGCACCGCGGCAAGGACGGGCAGTGCGGGCACGTCACCACCCAGCACGGTGAACGAGCTGAACGTCGCAAGCCCGAGGTGCGCACTGGATCCGACGGCGACCGCAGCGGTTCCGATGATCACGTTGGGCGCGTACAGCATCGACAACAACGTCAGGCTGAATTGGCCGAAAACCGAGTCGGTGATCCCGAACAGGGTGTCCATCGTGCCCCAGTGCACGATCATCGACCCGGCGGCGATAACCCCGGACAGGCCGAACAGCGCCAGCACGCCGGTGAAGGCGGCACGGAACGCGTCGGGCAGCCAGGCGGGCACGTGCGGCATCATGCGCAGCCGTCGGGACACCTTGGTGCCGACACCGATCAGCGCACCGGCGAAGTGCACTGCCAGCACGCAGCCGAACGCCAGCGAGGCACCCGGCGTCTGAAGTGCCGTCAACACCGACGACGCATCATGAATCACGGCCAGCGCGATCGCGGCGATCAGCAGCGGACCGCCAAGCGCCGACGCCACGATCCAGCGAATGACGAACCAGGAGGTGCCCGCCTTGGTCGCCGCGGCGGTCGTGCGGGCCGTTCCCCACACCATCGCCAGCATCGGGAGCAGTGGCATGACGCCCAACTCGGCGCCACCGATGGACACCGGCACCTGGTGCACACCCAGCCACATGCTCGCGATGGCGCCGAACGCGCCAGTCATGTCGCTGTTGGCGATCACCAACTGCACCAACACCACGGCCGCGATGACGACCAACGCGACGACCGACGGCCCGAACGCGACTCTCAGCAGGTCGCGCGCCTGACGTGTGCCGACTGGCCGGTTGTCCACTAGCTGCGTTGCTCCTCGCACGATCTCGTACGCGCGAAGGTTACGTACGCGCCGCTAGAGATTATGACGGTGGCGGAGCCGATTGCGGCGCAGCCTGCTGCTGTGGTTGCTGCGTTTCGAACGACTGCGTCGGCTGCGACCCGGTCGCGCCCTGCGGCTGACCGAAGGCAGGGAAACCCGTCGGTGGCGTGGGAGGACCGCTCTGCTGCGGCGCGCCGTGCTGCGGCGGCTGGGCCGCGAACCCACCGGTCGACGGATTACCGGGGTAGCCGCCGTACTGCTGCTGCGGATAACCTCCGCGCTGCGGCGGACCCTGCTGGTGCGACGGACCGCCGTGCTGCGGCTGGCCTTGCGGCTGCCCGTAGTACGGCCCAGGCGCGCCGTACTGGCCGTAGGGGTTCTGCTCGTACTTAGGCTTCGGCACCGGCGCGGTGATGACGTCGGCGTCCAGAAGCAACGCGGCCACCGCGGTGAGCGCCTGCAGCAACGTGAACGCGAGCAGCAGATACCAGGGCCAGTCGACATTGCTCGCGCCGACGGTGATGACGTCGGACAGCACCAGCAGGAAGCCGAGGACGGCCAGGACCGCCACGACGCCCAAGTGGCTCTTCTGCTTGGGCGCCAGACCGACACCGGCCAGGAGGCCGGCCAGGATGGCGGCGACCGGACCGATCGTGGTTCCGCTGTCGAGCGCGAAGGTGGTCAGGTAGGCAGCCAAGCCGAGCACCGCCACCGCGATGTCCAGATACAGCGGTAGCTTGCTGGGTCCCGCCGGGGCGGGCTCTTGCACCTGACCGAACTGCTGCGTGGGCGAGCTGTACTGCGCCGCCGGCGGCCCGGACGGGTATCCGGAGTTACCGGGCGGACCCGATGGATAGGACATGTCCCCTCCTGTCATGGGCGATTGGTTCACCCACGCTAGCGCACCGAGCTATGGAGATGATCGGCATGCGCGCGGCGACCACCCATCGCCCGTTCGCGAGCAAACACGCGTCGCTCAGGCGGAGACCAGCACCGGCCGGTCGCGCGAATCCTCTTCGGACTGCTCGATTTCGCGCACCAGGGGTAGCACGTTCGCGCCGAAGTACTCGATCTCCTCCTGGAAGTGCAGGAATCCGCCGAGGATCAGATCGACTCCTCGTTTGCGGTAGGCGGCGATGCGCTCGGCGATCTGCTCGGGCGTACCTATCAGCTGCGTGCGGAAGCCGTCGTTGTACTGCACGAGGTCCTCGAAGCTGGAATCCGCCCACATGCCCTTCTTGTCACCGGTCGAACTGCCTGCCTGTTGGACGGCGCCGCGGAAACCCTCGACGGCCGGCTTGTTGGCCTTGTCGATGATCTCGCGCAGGACTTCCTTCGCTTCTTTTTCCGAGTCCCTGGCGATGATGAAGCCGTTGAGCCCGACCTTCACCTCGCGACCCACGCCGCGGGCGTGGTCGCGAACCTCGACGACCTGTTCGGTGAGCCCGTCGAAGTCCTTGCCGTTGGAGAAGTACCAGTCCGAGTAGAGCCCGCCGTTGCGCCGCGCCGCCGTCGAGTTACCGCCCTGGAAGAGTTCGGGATTGGGCCGTTCGGGCGTGTTGAGCGGCTTGGGCTTGAGCGTGAAGTCGTGGATCCGGTAGAAGTCGCCTCGGAAGTCGACGTCGTCCTCGGTCCAGATCTTGCGCAGTACCTGGAGGAACTCGGCGCTGCGGCGATACCGCTCGTCGTGCTCGAGCCACGGCTCGCCGAGGTGGGTGAACTCGTCCTTGAACCAGCCGGAGACGACGTTGACGGCGAACCGGCCGCCGGAGAGGTGATCGGCTGTCGCGCCGAGCTTGGCCAGCACGGCGGGCTGCCACAGTCCGGGGTGGACGGC
>JAOPWT010000550.1 GCA_025965555.1 Mycobacterium sp. | reverse complement strand
CCAGCACGGCTGCATGGAGAACTTCCTCCTCGAGGGCTCGCGCCACGGACTGGGCGCGAGGGATCTCGCGAGCAACATCAACTGGTTCATGAACGTGCCGGTGGATCCCGACGGCGCACTCGGCATCGTCGACGGACTGTCGGCACCGGGCAAGCGGGTTGCCCTGCGCGCGGAGACCGACACCCTCGTCCTCGTCTCGAACTGCCCGCAGATCAACAACCCGTGCAACGCCTTCGACCCGACGCCGGTTCGCATGATCGTGACGCGCCCCGACGAGATCGCATGACGGCGACCGTCCTGGTCGCCAACCGCGGCGAGATCGCCGTCCGCCTGGTTCGATCGGCGCAGGCGCTCGGTCTCGGAACGGTCGCGGTGTTCTCCGACGCCGATCGCGGCGCACCCCACGTACGGCTTGCCGACCGGGCGGTGCGGCTAGGGCCCGCGGCGCCGAGCGAGAGCTACCTCAGGGTCGACGCGATCCTCGACGCGGCGTCGGCGACCGGTGCCGACATGATCCATCCCGGCTACGGTTTCCTTTCCGAGGACGCGGATTTCGCGTCCGCCGTCGAGGCGGCCGGGATGGCGTTCGTCGGTCCCACACCACATCAACTCCGCGTCTTCGGTACCAAGCACACCGCGCGTGCCGCGGCCCGCGCCGCAGGCGTTCCCGTCTTCCCCGGCTCCGAACTGCTCGACGGCGCCGAGGCGGCGCAGGCCGCGGCCGACGAGATCGGCTATCCCGTGATGCTCAAGGCGACCGGAGGCGGCGGCGGGATCGGCATGCAGGTGTGCCGGGACGCCTCAGCCCTGCGCGCGGCCTTCGACCGCGTGTCCCGGCTGGCCGAGCGCAGCTTCGGCTCCGCTGGCGTCTTCGTGGAGCGCTTCGTCGACGAGGCGCGCCACGTCGAGGTCCAGATCTTCGGTGACGGTGCCGGGCGCGTGGTGTCCCTCGGTGACCGCGACTGCTCGCTGCAGCGCCGCAACCAGAAGGTGATCGAAGAGGCCCCTGCGCCGGCACTGCCGGAAGGGGTTCGCGCACAGCTGCATTCGTCGTCGCGCACGCTGGCCGCGGCGATCTCCTACCGCTCGGCGGGCACCGTCGAGTTCGTCTACGATCCGCGTCGGGAAGAGGCGTCCTTCCTCGAGGTCAACGCGCGGCTCCAGGTCGAGCATCCCGTCACCGAGGCGGTCACGGGTGTCGACCTGGCGGCCTGGATGTTCCGGCTCGCCCGCGGCGAAGTCGACGTGCTGGCCGCCCACTTGGCGCCGGGGTCCAACGTCGGCAGCGTGCCGGTGCGCGGCCACTCGGTCGAGGCGCGGGTGTACGCCGAGGATCCCTCGCGGGACTACCGGCCGAGCACGGGAACGCTTGTTGCCGTGGAGTTTCCCGCTGAGCCCGAGGTGCGGGTCGACACCTGGGTCGAGGCGGGCACCGAGGTATCGGCGTCCTATGATCCGTTGCTGGCCAAGGTGATCACCTTCGGCGACGATCGGGACCTGGCGTTCGACCGGCTTGGCAGAGCGCTGGACGCCACCGTGCTGCACGGGATCGAGGTCAACGTCGGGCTGTTGCGGGCGGCGTGTGCGCTCGACGACGTGCGCGCGGCCCGGCACAGCACGGCCACGCTCACCGACGTCGTCGATCCGCGGCCGCGGATCACCGTCGACCGCCCCGGTCTGTTGACGACCGTGCAGGACCTGCCCGGCCGGGTCGGACTCTGGAACGTCGGCGTGCCACCGAGCGGACCGATGGACGACCTCTCGTTCCGGTTGGGCAATCGCGCACTCGGAAATGCCGAGGGCGCACCAGGTCTCGAGTGCACCGCCTCGGGTCCGGCGTTGCGCGTGACGCACCCGACCACGTTCTGCGTCACCGGTGCCGAGTGTCCGGTCACGGTGGACGGCTCGCCTGCGCCGATGTGGGAACCGATCGACGTCCCGGCCGGAGGCGTGCTCGGCATCGGCGCGGCCGAGACGGCCGGACTGCGGACGTACGTTCTCGTCGCCGGCGGTTTCGACGTGCCGACCTACCTCGGGAGCGCGTCGACGTTTACGCTCGGTCGCTTCGGCGGCCACGGTGGCCGCCAACTCGTCGTCGGTGACGTCCTGCGCGCAGTTCCGTCGACCTCGACGGGGCCCGTCGCGGCGGTGCCGCCCGACGATCGGCCCGCGATGCCGTCCGAATGGGAACTGGCCGTCACCGAGGGACCCCACGGTGCCCCCGAGTTCTTCACCCGCGAGGACATGGACACGCTGTTCGACGCGGGGTACGTCGTGCACTTCAACTCCGCCCGTACCGGCGTGCGCCTCGAGGGGCCACGCCCGGAGTGGGCCCGTCCCGACGGTGGCGAGGCGGGGTTGCATCCGTCGAACATCCACGACAACGCCTATTCGGTTGGCGCGCTTGACTTCACCGGCGACACCCCGATTCTGCTCGGCCCCGACGGGCCCAGCCTCGGTGGGTTCGTGTGTCCGGTCACGGTGGTGGCCGCCGACCGGTGGAAGCTGGGACAGCTGCGCCCGGGTGACACCGTGCGGTTCGTCCCGATCCGGGCGGCCGACGCGCCGTCGCGATCGGAGCTGGGCTCGGCGCGCATGGCGGCTACCCCGACCGTCCGGCGTGGCCCACGTGACGGTGACGACGGCGTGCTGGCCCGTCGCGACGCAGACGGCGCGCCTGCCGTCACGTATCGCCGCAGTGGTGACGACAACGTCCTCGTCGAGTACGGCGACATGGTCCTCGACCTTGCGTTGCGCGCCCGCGTGCACGCATTGGACGAACGACTCGCGGCGCTGCGCGAGAACACCGTGCCGGGGATCCTCGACCTCACTCCGGGCATCCGCTCGCTGCAGGTGCACGTCGACCCCGACGTGTTACCGATCGAGCGCTTGCTGGGCCTGCTGTCAGAGCTCGAGGACGATCTACCCGCCACCTCCGAGCTCGTCGTGCCGAGCCGGTCGGTCCGGTTACCGCTCAGCTGGGACGATCCCGCGACCCGCGAGGCGATCGCGCGCTACACCTCCGGGGTGCGCGACGACGCCCCCTGGTGTCCGTCCAACATCGAGTTCATCCGCCGGGTCAACGGTTTGGCCAGCCAGGACGACGTCATGGACACGGTGTTCTCGGCGGAGTACCTGACGCTCGGCCTCGGCGACGTCTACCTCGGCGCGCCGGTGGCCACCCCGCTCGATCCGCGACACCGGCTGGTGACCACGAAGTACAACCCGGCGCGCACCTGGACCGCGGAGAACTCCGTCGGCATCGGCGGCGCCTACCTGTGCATCTACGGCATGGAGGGACCCGGCGGCTACCAGTTCGTCGGCAGGACGACGCAGGTGTGGAGCCGGTACCGCCACGCCGCGCCGTTCGAGCCGGGCAGCCCATGGCTGCTGCGCTTCTTCGACCGGATCTCCTGGTATCCCGTGACGGCCGAGGAGCTTCTGGACCTGCGCGCCGACATGGCCGCCGGTCGCGGATCGGTCGACATCACCCCCGGCACGTTCTCCCTCGCCGAGCACGAGCGCTTCCTGGCCGACAACGCCGAATCCATCGTCGCCTTCCGGACCCGGCAGGCGACGTCGTTCGCTGCCGAGCGCGCGGCGTGGGCCGCGGCGGGGGAGTTCGACCGGGCCGAGCGGGCCGAGTCCCGGGTCGCGGTGACGAGCACCGACCTGGTGCTCGGCGATGACGAACAGCGGATCGACGCACCGTTCTCCTCGAGCGTCTGGAAGGTCGACGTCACCGTCGGCGAGCACGTGGTCGCGGGCCAGGCGCTGCTGGCACTCGAGGCGATGAAGATGGAGACCGTGCTGACCGCTCCCTCCGACGGTGTCGTGACCCGCGTGCTGGTCGAGGCAGGCAACCAGGTGGATCCGGGAACCGCGCTGGTGATCGTCGGCTCCAACGGCCAACCGTCCCAAAGTCAGAGCGTGAGAGGAGTGCCTGCATGAGCGCCGTCGATCGGGTGCGCGCGGCCTATGCCGCAATCGACGCCGTCGAGCGACCGGAGGTCTGGATCTTCTTGCGCCCCATCGCCGACGCGTTGGCCGACGCCGAGGCGGTCGACGCAGACGTCCTGGCAGGCGCCGAACGTCCGCTCGCAGGGCTGACCGCCGCAGTGAAGAACAACGTCGACGTGGCGGGTCTGGTGACCACCGCGGGCTGCCCGTCGTACGCGACGACGCCCGCGTCCGAGGACGCCGCGGCCGTGGCGAGGTTGCGTGCCGCGGGGGCGGTGGTGATCGGCGCGACCAACCTCGACCAATTCGCCACCGGTCTGGTCGGGACGCGCAGTCCGCACGGTGCCGTCCGGGATTCCCGACGCCCCCAACACATTTCGGGTGGATCCAGTGCGGGATCCGCCGTCGCGGTCGCGCTGGGTCTGGTGGACATCGCCATCGGGACCGACACCGCGGGGTCGGGCCGGGTGCCCGCCGCCCTGCAGGGTGTCGTCGGCATCAAGCCGACCTACGGGGTCGTACCGACGGACGGGGTGATCCCGGCGTGCCGGTCCTATGACTGCGTCACGGTCTTCGCGAGGGACCTGGACACGGCCGACGTGGCGATGGGCGTCATGGGAGGTGGCGCGCGGCCCTTCCCGCCCGATGCGCCACTGTCCGCACCCGAGGACCTCGAAGTGGCCATCCCGCAGGATCTTCCGGCGCTTTCGCCGCAGTGGCGGGCAGCGTTCCGCGACTCCTGCGCCCGCCTCGAGAGCCACGGCGCGGTGCTGCGGGAGATCGACCTCTCGGCGTTCCTCGACGCCGCCCGCCTGCTGTACGACGGCGGCCTGGTGGCCGAACGGCACGACGCCGTCGGCGAGTTCGTCGACGCACACCGTGCCGAGGTGGATCCGATTGTCGGAGCCATCATCTCGGCCGCGGGTGAGGTCACGGCGACCAGGCTGCTGCGGGATCGCCGCCTGCTCGCCGAGCTCACCGAGACGGCCTTGAGTGCGTTAGGCGACTGCGACGCGCTGCTGATTCCCACCACCACCGACCACCCGAGCATGGCCGAGGTCTCTGCCGACCCGGTCGGCGTCAACTCCCGGCTGGGCACCTACACCAACTTCTGCAATCTGATGGACATGTGCGCCGTGGCGGTCCCGTCGGGCACCGCGGGGCCCGACCAGTTCGGTGTCTCGGTGATCGCGAGATCCGGCGCCGACGCCATCGCCATCGACGTCGCCCGCCTGGTCACGTCGCCGACGCGGTCCGTCGCGCGTCCCGGCGCGGCGTCACTCGAAGGTCGATCCATCCAGCCGCCGTGGCCGACACGTGCCGGCGCCGACGCCACTCTGCTGCTGGTCGTCGGTGCACATCTGCGCGGGCAGCCGTTGGCCTTTCAGCTCGAGGAGCGCGGCGCCCGGTGGGCGGGGCCCGCCTTCACCGCGCCCGTCTACCGGTTGGCGCGACTCGACACCACGCCGCCGAAGCCGGGTCTGGTCCGGGTCGCCGACGGGGGCGCCACCATCGGTGGTGAGCTCTGGCTGGTGGGCACTTCGATGCTCGGTGACTTCCTGGCCATGTTGCCAGCCCCGATGTCACTGGGCCGTGTCACTCTCGCCGACGGGTCCGAGGTCGTCGGCTTCGGCTGCGCGCTCGACGCGTGGGAGGCGGGCGAGGACATCACCCACCACGGCGACTGGCCGACCTACCTGAGCAGCGTGGCGTCCGTGTCGTCGGACCCGACGCGGGTGTAGCGCTCGATCTCGTCACCGGTCCTGCCGCGCAGAGCGGGTGTCTCGGAGTCCGGGATGCCGAGCACGCGCATGCAGGCGTCGGCCACGTGGATCGGCAGTTCGGCACGCTTGGCGCCCGGTGGCACCGACCACATGTTCACCAGGGACTCGACGAGGCGGAACGGCAGGTCCGCGGCGGCCTCGTGGACCCCGGTCTGATCGATCACGGCCTGGCTCAACGCGAGATAGTGCAGCCGCAAGCGTTCGCGATCGGACCAGAACGGCTCGAGCCGGGCGTCGCGGAGTTCGGGCAGCAGGTACAGCGCGCCGAGGTTCCAGCGACCAGCGAGGAGTTGGTCGCCGTCGAACGCGGCGAGCGCGTGCAGGTGCTCGGCGGCGCTCAAAGCCGGTTCGGCGCCAAGCAGATTCGGGATGAACGCCAGCGTGGGGCTGACGGTCTGGCCCAGTAGCGCGCAGAGGATGTCGTCCTTGGTCTTGAAGTAGTGATAGAGCGAGGCCTGACGGATGCCGACCGATTCCGCGATCGACCTGGTGGAGGTGCCGGTATAGCCCAGGGTGGTGAACAGTTCACCTGCGGCGTCCAGGATCTCGTCGCGCGCCGTGACACCAGGGCGCCTCTGGTCGTGGTGGCGGGGTCGACCGGCCCTAGCGAGCGGCATGATCCCATCGTGGACCATGGTGTGCCGAAAATGGTCCTGTCCGTCCGTTTCTGTCACACGACAGAAACGCGCGATACGCATCGGTTACCTGTGCCTTCAATTGGTTACGCCAGCGACACCCACGGGGCCGGTGCGGCCGGAAAACTGTCAGTTGACAGGCGGGTGGCACACGGGCGTGCCGCCGTCTCGCTGACCTCGACACTTCCGGGAGCGTTCTCACATGGGCATCGCTGTATCCGAAGGGGCTGCCATCTCCGACGTCGGCACACCGGCGGGCACCATCGCGGTGTCGCCGATCAGTGACGCCGTCGCGGCCATAGACGATCTGCGCGTGACGTTCCGGCGCAACGGTCGCGACGTCCGTGCACTGCGCGGGGTGTCGCTACAGATCGCGCCCGGGGAGATTCTGGGGCTGGTCGGCGAATCCGGTTCCGGCAAGAGCGTTCTGGGCTTCAGCATGCTGGGGCTGCTTCCCGCCCACGCCCAGATCGACGGCACCGTCACCGTCGCCGGCTCCGACATGGTCAAGGGCGACGCCAAGGCGCTGCGCAAGGTACGACGCCTCGACCTCGGCGCCGTGTTCCAGGACCCCATGACCTCGCTGAACCCCACCATGCGGATCGGCAGGCAGGTCACCGAGGCGGCGGGCAGCGACGAAGAGGCGCTGCGGTTGCTCACCGCGGTCGGCATCCCCGAACCGAAGCGCCGGATGCGGGCCTACCCGCATGAACTCTCCGGCGGTCTGAGGCAGCGCGTGATGATCGCGATCGCGATAGCAGGCGATCCCGACCTCATCATCGCCGACGAACCGACGACCGCCCTCGACGTCACCGTGCAGGCCCAGGTGCTGCGGCTGCTTCGCCGGCTCCGCGACGAGATCGGTTGCAGCATCGTGTTCATCACCCACGATCTGGGCGTCGCCGCCCAGATCTCGGATCGCATCGCGGTGCTCTATGCGGGTCGGATCGCCGAAGTCGGCCCCACTACCGCCGTCCTCGGCACGCCTGCGCACCCGTACACGCATGGGTTGCTGCGGTCACGGCTCACCCTGCAGACGGCGCGTGACCGACGATTGGCCGCGCTGGCAGGTTCGGTGCCCAGCGCGGTGACCCCGTTGCCCGGCTGCGCATTCGAGCCGAGGTGCACACTGGCCACCATTGACTGCACCACGTCGCCACCGGACCCGGTGGCAGTCGCAGCCGATCGCACCAGCGCGTGCATCCTTCCGATGGAAGAGGTGGCCAAGGACCTCGGCACCAAGTCCACGAACACCGAGGAGCCCTTCCCCGCCACTCTCACCGACGCGCTCGAGCTGCCCGCGTCGGTCGTGTTGCGTGACGTCACCAAGACGTTCTCGGTGGCCAAGCGATGGCTGGACAGATCCTCCAATGGCGGCAAACTTCATGCGCTGCGCGGTGTTTCACTGCGCGTCGCGCACGGTGAGTCGGTGGCGCTGGTTGGGGAGAGCGGATCTGGCAAGTCGACGCTGCTGCGCGCGATCGCCGGTCTCGAGAAGCCGACCTCGGGCGAGGTCGAGCTGGTCGCGGGCCAGCGTCCCCAGATGGTCTTTCAGGACGCCGGGGCATCGCTGACCCCGTGGCTGTCGGTCGGCGAGCTGATCTCCGAGCGGCTCAGCGGCAAGGGCATGTCGCGGTCACAACGGCGCGATGCGGTGGTCGAGGTGCTCCAGCGCGTCGGTCTCCCGGCAGAGATCGCGAAGTCGCGGGCCGGACAGCTCTCCGGCGGTCAGCGCCAGCGGGTCTCGCTGGCGCGCGCCACCGTGGTGCCGCCGTCGGTGTTGCTGTGCGACGAGCCGACCAGCGCGCTGGACGTGTCGCTGGCGGCCTCGGTGCTCAACCTGATCGGCGAGCTGCGGCGCAGCCTCGACATGTCGGTCGTGTTCGTCACCCACGACCTCTCCGTGGCCAGAGTGGTCGCCGACCGGATCGCGGTGATGTACCTGGGCCGCATCGTCGAGATCGGTCCCGCCGAACAAGTCATCGGGAACCCGGCGCACCCTTACACCCAGGCGCTCGTCGACTCGATTCCCGATCTCGGCCGTGAAAGTCAAGTGCTACCAGGCGAACCCGCGAGCCCGCTGTCGCCGCCGACGGGATGCGCCTTCCATCCCCGCTGCTCGATCGCCGTCGATACGTGCAGCGGCGACGAACTGGACGTCCGGTTGGAGGGGCTGCCGGGCAATCCGCACCAGGTGGCATGCATCGAGAGGCGGGCAGTCTGATGGCCATCGCAGCAACGGCAGCACCGCCAGTCTCGTTGGTCCGCGGTCGGGACCGACGGGTGTTGTCGCTGCAGTCCCGCTCGACGGTGCTCAACTGGGTCGGCTTCTCGTTGGTCTTCGTGGTCACGCTGGTGGCGGTCGCGGTACCGCTGCTGGCGCCGCACGATCCGCTGATGCCGGTCGGCATGCCGCTGCAGGCACCGGGGAAGAACGGCTTCCTGCTGGGAAGCGACAGCATCGGCCGCGACATCCTGTCGCGCGTCCTCTACGGTGTGCGCTCGAGCTGGTTCGCGGCGTTGGTCGTGGTCGCCGTCGGGCTGCTGTTCGGCGGGTTGGTGGGCTTGATCGCCGGTGCCACCGGTGGGTGGGTCGACTCCGTGCTCATGCGCATCACCGACGGGTTCCTGTCTCTGCCCGCGCCCGTCTTGGCGATCGCCGTGGTCGCCGCACTCGGGCCCGGCTTCGTGCACACCCTCATCGCGGTGTCGATCGTGTGGTGGCCGTTCTACGCGCGGCTGGTGCGCGGCGAGGTCGCGCGACTCGCGGCCCGACCACACGTCGAAGCGGCGAAACTGGCTGGGGTCAGTCGCTTTCGACTCGCGGGACGACATCTGCTGCCCGGTGCGGTGCCCAATGCCCTCGTCGCCGCCAGCCTCGACATCGGCACGTTGATCCTGACCCTCGCCGCGCTGTCGTTCCTTGGCCTCGGGCAGTCCGCG
>JAOPWT010000533.1 GCA_025965555.1 Mycobacterium sp. | reverse complement strand
TGCACGCCGTCCTCGAGGTAGACGACGCCTTGCCACCGCACGGCATGGGGGAACAGGTCGCCGTAGAACGTCGAATCCTCCGACAGCAGGCGATCGAGGGCCAACACCGTCGTCGTGGTCACCAACTCGTCGAGGCGGATCTGCCGCGGCGGGATCTGAGCCCACTGGCGATATGACAGGTTGTGCTCCGGGTACGGCTTGCCATCGCGGACGCCCTTGAAGATCATCGGCGGGACCCCTTGAGCATGCAATCAGGTTATCTGCAGGCCCTGTACTGCGTCGCGGGGCGTCGGTGCAGTTCGTCAACGTAAAATGAAATGGACTTGGAGGTGAACTATGGGTACTGCCGACGACCGTCGTTTCGAAGTGCTTCGCGCGATCGTCGCCGACTTCGTCTCGACCAAGGAGCCGATCGGTTCGAAGAGCCTCGTGGAACGCCACAATCTGGGCGTGTCGAGTGCGACCGTGCGCAATGACATGGCCGTTCTGGAGGCCGAGGGCTACATCGCCCAACCCCACACCAGCTCGGGCCGGGTGCCCACCGAGAAGGGCTACCGCGAGTTCGTCGACCGGTTGGACGACGTCAAGCCGATGTCCTCGAGCGAGCGTCGTGCCATCCTCACGTTCCTGGAGTCCGGTGTCGACCTCGACGACGTCCTGCGCCGGGCGGTGAAGCTGCTCGCCCAGCTCACCAGGCAGGTGGCGATCGTGCAGTACCCGACGCTGTCCACCTCCACGGTCCGTCACCTCGAGGTCGTCGCCCTCACCCCGGCGCGGCTGCTGCTGGTCGTCATCACCGATTCCGGCCGCGTCGACCAGCGGATCGTGGAGCTCGGCGACGCCATCGACGATGGCCAACTCGCTCATCTGCGCGAACGCCTCGGGCAGGCGCTGGAGGGCAAGCCGATCACCGCCGCGTCGATCGCCGTCTCCGACCTGGCCTCTCAGCTTGTCGGCCACGGCGGCCTCGGAGACGCGGTCGGACGGTCGGCGACCGTGCTGGTGGAAACGCTCGTCGAGCACTCCGAGGAACGTTTGCTGCTCGGGGGTACGGCCAATCTGACCCGCAACACCGCTGACTTCGGCGGCTCCCTGCGATCGGTGCTGGAAGCACTGGAAGAGCAGGTGGTGGTACTGCGATTGCTGGCCGCCCAGCAGGAGGCCGGTAAGGTAACCGTGCGCATCGGACACGAGACCGCGGCCGAGCAGATGGCCGGGACATCGGTGGTGAGCACCACGTACGGCAGCTCGGGCAAGGTGTTCGGCGGCATGGGTGTGGTGGGCCCCACACGGATGGACTATCCGGGAACCATCGCCAACGTCGCAGCGGTTGCTCTGTACATAGGCGAAGTCTTGGGCGCCCGCTAGGGCGTCGGTACGGCCGCAAGTGCGGCTCGAAGAGGGCTAAGAAGGGTTTGGCGTGGCACGCGATTATTACGGCCTGCTCGGGGTGAGCAAGGGCGCGAGCGACTCGGAGATCAAGCGTGCGTACCGCAAGCTTGCGCGCGAGCTGCATCCCGACGTCAACCCCGATGAGGCGGCGCAGCATCAGTTCAGGGAGATCAGCGTCGCCTACGAGGTGCTGAGCGATCCGGAGAAGCGTCGCATCGTCGACCTCGGTGGCGATCCGATGGAGAGCGCGGGCGCGGGCAACGGCTTCGGCGGTGGGTTCAGCGGCTTCGGTGGTCTCGGCGACGTGTTCGAGGCGTTCTTCGGCGGTGGCGGCGGCGGCCGCGGACCGGTCGGCCGCGTTCGGCCAGGATCCGACTCGCTGCTGCGAATGCGGCTCGACCTCTCCGAGTGCGCGACCGGCGTCACCAAGCACGTCACCGTGGACACCGCGATCCTTTGTGACATGTGTCAGGGCAAGGGAACTCACGGCAACTCCACGCCGGTCACCTGCGACACCTGCCATGGCCAGGGCGAGGTCCAGTCCGTGCAGCGCTCGCTGCTCGGTCAGGTGATGACCTCACGGCCGTGCCCGGTGTGCGCCGGCGTCGGCGAGGTCATCCCCGACCCGTGCCACCGCTGCGGGGGCGACGGACGGGTGCGGGCGCGACGGGAGATTAGCGTCAAGATCCCGCCGGGCGTCGGCGACGGTATGCGGGTGCGACTGGCGGCTCAGGGCGAAGTCGGCCCTGGCGGTGGCCCCGCAGGCGATCTGCACGTCGAGGTCCATGAACAACCCCATGACATCTTCATTCGCGACGGCGACGACCTGCACTTCAGCGTGTCGGTGCCGATGGTCGACGCGGCGCTGGGCACCAAGGTCTCGGTCGACGCGATTCTCGACGGGCCGACCGACATCACCGTCGAGGCGGGCACCCAGCCGGGGGCCGTCACGACGCTGCGCGGTCACGGGATGCCCAACGTGCGCTCCGGCGTCCGCGGCAACATGCACGCCCACATCGACGTGGTGGTGCCCTCGCGCCTCGACCAGGAGGACATGGAGATCCTGCGGAAGCTCAAGGAGCATCGCGTCCGTGACGTGGCCGAGGTCAAGTCGACGCACGCGGCGCCATCGGGTGGCGGGCTGTTCAGCCGGCTGCGCGAGACGTTCACCGGCCGGTAGAGCCGCGCCGCGATGAGTCGCGCGCTGTTCTACGTCGATGCGCTGCCCGACGTCAGTGAGCCCGTCGTCGTCGACGGTGACGAGGGCTTTCACGCCGCAAGCGTGCGGCGCATCAGGGTCGGTGAGGAACTCGATCTCGGCGACGGCGCGGGGACGGTCGCGCACGTGATCGTCGAAGGTGTCGGCAAAAGCAGCTTGACCACCCGCGTGCTGAGCAGGCGGACCGTCGTGCCGCCGTCTCCCCAGGTCACCATCGTGCAGGCGCTGCCCAAGTCCGATCGGTCCGAGCTGGCGATCGAGCTCGCCACCGAAGCGGGCGCCGACGAGTTCCTGGCCTGGCAGTCGGACCGCTGCGTGGCCCGCTGGGACGGAGCGGCGAAGGCGGAGAAGGGTCTGCGCCGCTGGCAGGCGGTCGCGCGTTCGGCGGCCAGGCAATCGCGCCGACCGTACGTCCCGCCCGTCACGTCGCTGGTGTCCACGAAGGAACTGGCCGCGAAGGTGAGTTCGATGTCGGGCCGCGCGGTGGTGCTGGTGCTGCACGAGTCCGCGACCCAACCGCTGACCTCGGTCGGGCTTGCCGACGCCGACTCGCTGATGCTGATCATCGGCCCCGAGGGCGGGATCGGCGACGACGAATTGGCCGTGTTGACGGGTGCGGGCGCCACCGCGGTCCGTTTGGGCCCGAGCGTGCTGCGCACCACATCAGCGGCCGCAGTGGGACTCGGCGCACTCGGGGTTTTGACGCCCCGCTGGCGCATTGGACCTTGAATCCTGCCAACGGGCAACCAATTACTGCCACCGGAATTAAACCCCTGAGCACTGCGTTTGAGCTAGCAGACCGGATGGAAGGCTCTACCGCCGGTCGACGTCACCACAGAGGGCACGAAAGAAGAAATGACGAACATGAAGAAGTTCGGATTTGCCGCCGTCATTGCGGGTGGTCTCACCGCCGGGATCCTTGGCGTCGCGTCTCCGATTCAGGCCATGGCATCCGCCGAAGCACAGCCCGTCGCAGAGCTGCCCGGGTACTCGACCGGCGTCGACCACAACCAGTGGATCAACACCGTGCACCCCGAGGTCACCGTGCCGCAGGTCGACACGACCGTGCAGCAGAGCCGCTGACACAGCGCAATCTCGAGGAGGGGCACCCGGCGTGGGTGCCCCTCTTTCTTTGGGATGTGGCGGTGACCAGCGGTAAGCTGGCCCATGTAGACCTCCGACGACCTGAGCACGGAAAGCAGGCACTGAACACCACGTGACGCCCCGCGAGACGAACGCCGCCTCGGACAGCATCGTGCGAAGCAACATAAATGTTCCGCCCGACCTGGTGGTGGGCCTGCTCGGTTCCGCCGATGAGAATCTGCGCGCCCTCGAACAGTTGTTGACCGCCGACATCCACGTGCGCGGCAACGCAGTGACCCTGTCCGGAGAGTCGGCCGACGTCGCCTTGGCCGAGCGTGTCATGACCGAACTCATCGCCGTCGTGGCGGGCGGCCAGACGTTGACTCCGGAGGCCGTGCGCCACAGCGTCAGCATGGTCACCGGAACCGGCAACGAGTCACCGGCCGAGGTGCTGACGCTCGACATTCTTTCCAGGCGTGGCAAGACGATTCGGCCCAAGACGCTCAATCAGAAGCGCTACGTCGACGCCATCGACGCCCACACCATCGTGTTCGGCGTCGGCCCTGCGGGTACCGGCAAGACCTACCTAGCGATGGCCAAGGCGGTCAATGCCCTTCAGACCAAGCAGGTTTCGCGCATCATCCTGACCCGCCCCGCGGTGGAGGCGGGCGAGCGCCTCGGCTTTTTGCCCGGCACGCTGAGCGAGAAGATCGACCCGTATCTGCGGCCGTTGTACGACGCGCTGCACGACATGATGGATCCGGAACTGATCCCAAAGCTGATGAGCGCAGGCGTCATTGAGGTCGCGCCCCTTGCCTACATGCGGGGTCGCTCGCTGAACGACGCCTTCATCATCCTCGACGAGGCGCAGAACACCACTCCGGAACAGATGAAGATGTTCCTGACCCGCTTGGGCTTTGGCTCCAAGATCGTGGTGACGGGTGACTCGACGCAGGTGGATCTGCACGGCGCCAAGTCCGGCCTCAACGCGGCGATGGAGATCCTGGATCACATCGACGACATCCACTTCTCGGAGCTCACCAGCGCCGACGTCGTGCGTCACCGCCTGGTGTCCGAGATCGTGGATGCCTACGCCAGATCCGAGGCGCCTGCGTCGATGAACCGGGCCGAGCGCCGATCGGGTACCGGTAGGCCGCGTCGGTGAGCATCGAGGTCTCCAACGAGTCGGGCATCGACGTGTCCGAGAACGAACTGATCAGCGTCGCGCGGTTCGTCATCGCGAAGATGGACGTCAATCCCGGCGCCGAGCTGTCCATGGTGCTGCTCGACACTCCGGCGATGGCCGACCTGCACATGCGCTGGATGGACCTGCCCGGCCCCACCGACGTCATGAGCTTTCCGATGGACGAGCTCGAGCCCGGTGGTCGTCCCGACGCGCCGGAGCCAGGCCCTTCGATGCTCGGCGACATCGTGCTGTGCCCGGAGTTCGCGGCCAAACAGGCTGAGAAGGCCGGGCATTCGCTCGCCCAGGAGCTTGCGCTGTTGACCGTGCACGGGGTTCTGCATCTCCTCGGTTACGACCATGCCGAGCCCGATGAGGAGAGAGAGATGTTCGCCCTGCAGCGTGAACTGCTCGAGGAGTGGGTGGCCGACCAGGTCGGCGCCTACCACCAGGATCGGCAGAGCGAGAAGGACCGCAGGCTGTTGGACAAGTCCCAGTACTTCGACGAACCGTGACCGGAATCGCTTCTCTGCTCGGCGCGATCGTGCTCATCGCGCTTGGCGGTGTCTTCGCGGCGGTCGACGCCGCGATCAGCACCGTCTCCATCGCCAGGATCGACGAGCTGGTTCGCGACGAGCGACCGGGCGCCGCACGACTGGCCCGGATCGTCGACGACCGACCGCGCTACATCAACCTGATCGTGCTGCTGCGCATCACGTGTGAGACGGCCGCGACCGTCCTGCTGGTGGCCTTCCTGTACGAGGATCTAGGCCTGAAGTGGGGTCTGCTCGCTGCCGCGGCCATCATGGTGGTGGTCAGTTTCGTCGTCATCGGGGTCGGACCGCGCACGCTCGGCAGACAGCACGCGTACACCATCGCGTTGGCGGCAGTGCTTCCGCTGCAGGCGATCTCGGTGCTGCTGACACCCATCAGCCGGCTCCTGGTCGTGATCGGCAACGCGCTGACACCTGGCCGCGGTTTCCGCAATGGCCCGTTCGCGTCCGAAATCGAACTGCGCGAAGTCGTCGACCTCGCCCAGCAGCGCGGCATCGTCGCCGACGACGAACGCAGGATGATCCAGTCGGTGTTCGACCTCGGTGACACCGTCGCCCGCGAGGTGATGGTGCCGCGGACCGAGATGGTGTGGATCGAAAGCGACAAGACAGCCGGTCAGGCCACCTCCTTGGCGGTGCGCAGCGGGCACTCCCGGCTGCCGGTGATTGGCGAGAACGTCGACGACATCGTGGGTGTCGTCTACCTCAAGGACCTCGTCCAGCAGACGTACTACAGCAACGGTGGCATCGACACCAGGGTCGGCGAGGTGATGCGGCCGCCGGTGTTCGTGCCGGACTCCAAGCCGCTGGACACACTGCTGCGCGAGATGCAGCGCGACCGCAACCACATGGCGCTGCTGGTCGACGAATATGGCGCGATCGCCGGCCTCGTCACCATCGAGGACGTGCTGGAGGAGATCGTCGGCGAGATTGCCGACGAGTACGACACCGACGAAGTCGCACCCGTTGAAGACCTGGGCGACAAGAACTTCCGGGTGTCCGCTCGGTTGCCCCTCGAGGACCTCGCCGAGCTCTACGAACTGGAACTCGACGACGATCTGGACGTCGACACCGTCGGCGGGTTGCTGGCCCACGAGCTGGGTCGCGTGCCGTTGCCCGGCGTCGAGGTGACCTGGGATGCGTTACGGCTGCGTGCCGAGGGCGGTCGCGATCATCGCGGCCGCGTGCGCATCGGCACCGTGCTCGTCAAACCCACCGAACCAGAGGAAGAAGACGACGAATGAGCCTCGACGCCGAGGACGCCAAGCTGGTCACGCTCGCGCGCGGCGCGATGGGACGCGCGGAGGCGGGCAGTGGCGCCGCGGTGCGTGACCTGGACGGGCGCACGTACGCCGGTGCCCCGGTGACGCTCGCCGCGCTGACGTTGACGGCGCTGCAGGCAGCGGTCGCCGCCGCGGTGTCCAGCGGGGCGACGGGCCTGGAGGCCGCGGTCCTGGTCGCCGGCTCCGCCGACGACGCAGGGGTGGCCGCGGTGCGGGAGTTGACCGCCGATGCCGCCGTCATAGTCACCGACCGGGCCGGGAACCCCGTCGCGTGAGCACCGAGGCGACCGAATTCCGCTCCGGCTTCGTCTGCTTCGTCGGCCGACCGAACACCGGCAAGTCGACACTGACCAACGCCCTCGTTGGGGCCAAGGTGGCGATCACCTCGAATCGTCCGCAGACCACCCGCCACACCATCCGTGGCATCGTCCACCGCGACGAATTCCAGATCATCCTGGTCGACACCCCTGGGTTGCACCGGCCGCGCACCCTGTTAGGAGAGCGGCTCAACGAACTGGTCAAGGCCACCTACTCCGAGGTCGACGTCATCGGCCTCTGCATCCCCGCCGACGAGACCATCGGGCCGGGCGACCGCTGGATCTACGAGCAGATTCGGGCGGTCGCGCCGCGCACCACGCTCATCGTCATCGTGACCAAGACCGACAAGGTCTCCAGGGAGAAGGTGGCCGCGCAGCTGATGGCGGCCAGCGAGCTCACCGGCGGCGCCTCGGAGATCGTGCCCGTGTCGGCCACCACCGGGGAGCAGGTCGAGCTGCTCACCGACGTGCTGGCCGCGCAGCTGCCGCCGGGCCCGGCGTTCTATCCCGACGGCGAGCTGACCGACGAGCCGGAGGAAGTGCTCATGGCCGAGCTGATCCGCGAGGCCGCGCTCGAAGGAGTGCGCGACGAGTTGCCGCACTCGCTGGCCGTCGTGATCGACGAGGTGGAACGGCGCCCCGGCCGCTCGGAGGAACAGGGCGACCTCATCGACGTGCACGCCATCCTGTACGTCGAACGTGACTCGCAGAAGGGCATCGTGATCGGCAAGGGCGGCGCCCGGCTGCGGGAGGTCGGCACCGCGGCCCGTCTTCAGATCGAGACGCTGCTCGGCACGAAGGTGTATCTCGACCTGCGCGTCAAGATCGCGAAGAACTGGCAGCGTGACCCCAAACAGCTTGGCAGGCTTGGCTTTTAGGGCTCGTCAGGCGTGTCCCACCACACCGTCGGCTGATCGGCCCGCCAGGCTCCGATCGCCTCGAGCGCGGCGGCCAACGAAACCAGCAATGGCTCGCTGTCGGCGGGCCCCATCAGTTGCACACCGATCGGCAGCCCCTCGGAGGTGAATCCGGCGGGAATGTTGATCGATGGCCAGCCGAGCAGGTTCCAGGGCCAGGTCACGGGGCAGGCGCGGATCATCGCGCGGTCGGTGGACAGCCCGCCGCGCCGGTCGAAGTCGTGCAGCTTCGGTGGCGGGAGGGCCGTGGTGGGGGCCAGGACCACGTCGGCGAGGTTGAAGATCCAGCCGATGCGGCGCTGGGACTCGGCCTCGCGGAGGCGGGCGTCGCGCAGGACCTTCTCGGACAGCAATCGGCCCATTCGCATGTTGCTGATGGTGCGCTTCTCGAACGTGACGCCCGGTCCGAGCCGGTGGGCCCAGTCCAACAGCCCTGACGTGGAGCGCGACAGGAAGTTCCAGGACGTGCGCAGCCCGTAGTCGGGATCGGCGGACCGAACGGTGTGCCCAAGTTCCTCGAGCTGGCCGGCCATCTTCTTCATCGCGGCCAGGATCTCAGGATGGAGTTTGGCGCCGAAACCCGTGAAGGGAAACTTGGTCGACATAGCCACGGTCAGCGGTTCCGGCGGCCGGCTGACGTATTCGGAGGTTTTCACGGGTGGCGGCTTGTGCAGGTCCCCGTCTGCGTTGCCGGAGGCGGCGTCGAGCACCAGGGTGGCGTCGGCGACCGTGCGGGCCAGTACCCCGTTGACCGTGATGCCGTTGAACGCCTCGGGCAGCGGCCACGTCGAGATCCGGCCGCGTTGGGGCTTGATGCCCACCAGATGCGTCCACGCCGCGGGGACGCGGACGCTGCCCGCACCGTCGGAGCCGATGGCCGCGGTCACCAGTCCGGCAGCCACCGCGGCGGCGCTACCTCCCGAGGAACCGCCGGGGGTGTGCTCGGCAGACCACGGGTTGCGGGTGTGGCCGAACCCGGGCCCGCTGGTGAATGGCCATTGGCCCAGCTCGCACGTATTCGTCTTCCCGACGATCACGGCGCCCGCCGTCCGCAGCCTGCGCACGACCTCGGCGTCCGCGGTGGCCGGGTGCACGTCACCCGACGTGCCGAACCGGGTCGGGACGCCTGCGACGTCGACGTCGTCCTTGACTGCGATCGGGATGCCCAGGAGGGGAAGATCATGTCCCGCAGCACGTTTGCGGTCGGCTTCGGCCGCGGCGGCGAGCGCCTGGTCGGTCAGCACGACGCGGAACGCGTTCAGGGTGGACTGGCTGGCCTCGATGGCCCGAAGCGAGCGCGTGGTCAGCTCGGTGGAGGTGACCTTGCCGCTGGCCAGGCGGTACTGCAGCTGGGTGAGGGTGGGTAGTGAGGTGCGGCGGGGCCGCTTGCTCGATCCGTTGGATGAGGTGTCTGCCATTTGGATCGAGAATATCCGGCCTGGCCTTCCCGGCGTGGGTGGTCCGGGTGGTCGGTCAGAGGTGGAACACTGTGCTAATGCGGTTGTACCGGGATCGAGCTGTCGTGCTGCGCCAGCACAAGCTCGGCGAGGCCGACCGGATCGTGACCCTGCTCACCCTCGAGCATGGGTTGGTCCGTGCCGTGGCCAAGGGCGTGCGCCGTACCCGGAGCAAGTTCGGGGCCAGGCTCGAGCCGTTCGCGCACATCGACGTCCAGCTGTACCCGGGCCGGAATCTCGACGTCGTCACGCAGGTGCAGGCCATCGATGCGTTCGCCAGCGACATCGTCAGCGAATACGGTCGCTACACCTGTGGGTGCGCGGTGCTGGAGACGGCCGAGCGACTGGCAGGTGAGGAGCGCGCTCCGTCACCTGCGCTGCACCGGCTCACCGTCGCCGCGTTGCGTGCCGTGGCCGACGGTGGTCGCCCGCGTGAGCTCCTACTCGATGCATACCTGTTGCGGGCCATGGGAATCGCGGGGTGGGCGCCCGCGCTCACCGAATGCGCGCGCTGTGCTGCGCCGGGGCCGCACCGGGCGTTCCACGTTGCTGCGGGCGGCAGTGTGTGCATTCACTGCAGGCCATCCGGGTCGGTGACCCCGCCCCAGGGGGTGTTGGACCTGATGTCGGCTCTGCACGACGGCGACTGGGAGCACGCCGAGGCATCCCCGTCGTCGTACCGCAGCCAGGCCAGCGGACTGGTGGCTGCGCACCTGCAGTGGCATCTCGAGCGCCAACTGCGGACGTTGCCGCTGGTCGAGCGTGCCTACCGGGTTGATCGCACGGTCGCTGAACGACGAGTTGCCTTGTTCGGGCAGGATGAGACACATGGCTACGAGTCGGGACAGGGGCAAGAAAGCGACTTACCCGCAGTTGCCTCCGGCGCCTGAGGACTATCCGAGCTTTCCGGACAAGTCCACGTGGCCGGTGGTCTTTCCCGACCTGCCGCCCGAGACCAACGGCAGGTTCTCCCGACCGCCGCAGCACACCTCAAAGGCGTCCGCACCACTGATTCCTGCAGGCCAGGTGCCCAACCACGTCGCGGTCGTGATGGACGGCAACGGCCGCTGGGCCACGCAGCGCGGCCTCGGGCGCACCGACGGCCACAAGATGGGCGAGGCGGTGCTGATCGACATCACTTGCGGCGCGATCGAACTCGGCATCAAGCACCTCACTGTGTACGCGTTCTCCACCGAGAACTGGAAGCGCAGCGCCGAGGAGGTGCGCTTCCTGATGGGATTCAACCGTGAGGTGGTGCGCCGCCGACGCGAGAACCTCAACGCCATGGGCGTGCGCATGCGGTGGGTCGGATCGCGGCCGCGGATGTGGAGCAGCGTCATCAAGGAATTCGACATCGCCGAGAAGATGACTGTCGGCAACGACGTCATCACCATCAACTACTGCGTCAACTACGGCGGTCGCACCGAGATCGTCGAGGCGGCTCAGGAGCTGGCGCAGCTGGCAGCCGACGGCAGGATCAATCCGAACCGGATCAGCGAGGCGTCGTTCGCCAAGCACCTGCACCGCGACGACATCCCCGACGTGGACCTGTTCATCCGGACGTCGGGGGAGCAGCGGGCGAGCAACTTCCTACTGTGGCAGGCCGCCTACGCCGAGTACGTCTTCCAAGACAAGCTCTGGCCCGACTACGACCGTCGAGATCTCTGGGAGGCGTGCATGGAATACGTCAACCGCAACCGCCGCTTCGGCAGGGCCTGATGTCCACCCTCCTTGAGCGACTGACCTCCGCGCTGGGGGAGGTGACGACACTGGTCGAGGAGTCCGACGGTGCCCTCACCGTCACCGTCGACGGTCTGGTGGCCTCGCTGCGGGTCGTGACCATCGCCGAGGGGCTGGAGATGGTGTCGCTCACTCAGCCGTTGGCGTGGGACCTGCCCTTGAACAACAAGATTCGTGAGCGTGTGGCCGAACTGGCGGGTCGCACGATGCTCGGCACCGTCGCACTCGTCGAGAAGGCCGCCGATGGGCCGCCCGCTCCGGCCAACGGTTCGTCGGCACGGACGACGCGCAAGTCCGCGGCCAAGAGGCTCGCCGACGTGATGCTGCGCTACAACTTTCCCGCGGCAGGCCTG
>JAOPWT010000531.1 GCA_025965555.1 Mycobacterium sp. | reverse complement strand
CTCGCACCTCACCGGCCGCGGGTGCAGCTTCGGGCACCGTCTCGAAGACGACGTCGTCGATCGAGTTGACGACGACCCGGCGGTTGTCTGCCCCTTGGGCGGTGATCACCATGCGGTGTACCCCCCGTCGGCAACGAGTACGGAGCCGGTGATGAACGACGCGGCGACACTGGCGAGCAAGACGACACTCGGAGCGATCTCCTCGGGCATCGCATACCGCTGCTGAGGGGCGTCGTCGATCCAGTAGCGCTTGAGATCGGGCCGGTCCACCGGCGCCATCTCGGTCTTGCAGTAACCGGGGGCCAACGCATTGACGCGAATGCCCAGCGGGCCCCATTCGGCGGCAAGCGATTTGGTCAGGTGGTGGACCGCTGCCTTGGACGCGTTGTATGCGGGTTGCATCTGCGGCCGGTTGACGATCAGTCCCGACATCGACCCGATGTTGACCACCGAACCCGAGCCGCGCTCGCGCATGTGGGCGCCGACCGCCAGCGAGCAGGCCCACAGGGCCTTGACGTTGAGGTTGAACACGTCGTCCCACTGTTGCTCGGTGACGTCCCAGGAGTCGGCGTGGTAGCAGGTACCCGCGTTGTTGACCAGGATGTCGATGTGGCCGAGTGCGGCGATGGCCTCGGCCGTCATGCGCTCGACGTCGGCCTGGCTGGTGATGTCGGCGGTGATCGGATGCATCGTGTGGCCTGCGCTTGCCGCCTCCGCAGTGACCTTCCCGTTGCGCTCGGCGCTGCGGCCCGAGATCGCCACGGTGGCACCCGCTTCTGCGAGGCCGAATGCGAACGCGCGCCCAAGGCCCTGGTTGCCACCCGTCACCAGCGCAGTGCGTCCGGTGAGGTCGAACGGTGAACGGGTGCTCATGACTGTGCTCTCCTTCATTGCGGGACCCGTCATTTCGGAACGACGATCGACTTGAGGCTTGCCGGGTCGGTGTCGCTGTCCAGCGCCTCGCCGACGTGTTCCAGGTCGTAGCGGCCGGTCACCATGCCGTCGAGGTCGACGGCGCCCGACGTCACGAGATGTATTGCCGCAGGCCAGGTGTCGGTGTAGCGGAACACACCGGTCACGTTGATCTCCATGTTCTGGATGTAGCCGATCGGCAACGGGAAGTCACCGGAGCCCATACCGACCAGGACGACCTGTCCGGCCGGGCCGACCGCCTTGATTCCGCTGACCACGGCAGGCGCCGCGCCGCTGGCGTCGACGAAGGCGTCGACCTGGGGATCGAGCGCGGCGACGTCGTCCACCATCGGATCGATGACCTCGGTCGCACCGAAGCGCAGCACGCTCTCGCGTCGCGACTCCAAGGGGTCAGACACGACGATCCTGGCAGCGCCGAAGGCACGGGCGGCCTGTGCGCAGATGACGCCGATGGGTCCTGCCCCTGCGATGAGCACCGAGCTCCCCGGTGCGACGTGCGCCTTGCGCATGGTCGTCACCGCCACGGAAAGCGGCTCGAGCAGAGCGGCAGCCTCGTCGGACATGGAATCCGGTACCGGATGGGCGAATTCGGCGTCAATGGTGACGTAGCGGCAGAACGCGCCGTCGATCGGCGGGGTGGCGTAGAACTCCATGTAGGGGCACAGGTTGTAGCGCCCCGCGGTGCACTGCTTGCAGCGCCTGCACGGGTGTTGTGGCTCGACGGCGACGCGCTGGCCGACGCGGGTCGGGTCGACCTGGTCGCCAACGGCCGCGATGCGACCCGACAGTTCGTGACCGAGGATCATCGGCTGATCGACGACGAAGTCGCCGATCCGCCCGTGACGGTAGTAGTGCACGTCCGATCCGCAGACGCCGACCGCGGCGACCTCGACGAGGACCTCGTGTGGTCCTGGTGTCGGGACTTCTCGGTCCTCGATCTGCAGCGTGCCGACGCCGGTCATCACACTGGCTCGCATTGTGGTCATATCGCTTCCTTTCGTTCGGAGGTCAACAGCGCCCGGCCGACGACCATCTGCTGGACCCCGGCGGCGGCGCACAACGGCGCAATTTCCTCGGTGACCCCGCCGTCGACGGCCACTGGTAGTTCGGAAAACCTTGTCGTGCAAGCGGTGACGAGACCCAGTCGGTCGAGCCTGCAGCGATCGCGGGTGCCCGGTTCGATGAGCATCACCAGGACGCCGTCGGGTTCGGTGGGCCACTGCGGATGGTCGAGGCCGTCCCATTCCCGCCACACGGCGATCCAGGCCGAGCCGTCGGTGGCGCGGATCGCGTGGGCCCGTTCGGCGGTGAATGCCGCCCATGGCAGGAATACGACGCCTGGCCGTAGCGCCAGGATCTTCGGAAGCACGGCGTCGACGAAGTCACCAGATCCGATCAGGTGCACGCCGATCCTGCTGCGATCAACCGCCGCCGAAATCATCTGCAGTTCGGCAAGACTGACTCCGGCGGGCAGTCCCTCCGACACGGCCATCACGTCGATGTGCACGTCGATACCCGTCTCTGCCAGCGTCTGCGCGGCGTCCACTCGGGAGCCGGGAGCGGCGTAGACCGATCCGGCCAGAAGGTGGGGAAAGTCTCGGTGCCACGATGCGAGCACGGTCATCGTGCGCCTCCACCGTCGAGCACCGGAGACGCGGCGAGCGCCGCCCACCGCGTGCGAAGGGCGTCGAGGTTCCTGCCGTGCTCGCGAGGCTGAACCCGGGTCCTCGCGTCGGGCAGCCACCGCTTGGCGAGGTGGACGAGTCCGGCGCGGTCGGTGTGCGAGGCGACGGCGGCCGCCTGGATGCACGCGCCGCGTGCGGTCGCCTCGTCGACGTCGGGCAGTGTGACCTCCTCCCCGAGCAGGTCCGCCAGCAGCTGCAGGGTCGCGGGTGAGCGCGTCCCGCCACCGACAGCCGTGGCAGCACCGCCGAGTTCGACTCCGCATGCCAGCAGGCTGTCGCGGCCGGACAGTAACGACAGCAGCGGGCCCTCGACGAAGGCGCGGGCGAGTTCCTCACGCGTGGTCGCCGACGTGATGTCTGCGAAGGCGCCGCGCGCATGGGGCCGGTCAGGGGTGCGTTCGCCGTCGAGGAACGGCACCAGCACCGGACCCTGGGTGGGGCCGGCCGCCAACGCGAGTTCCGAGATCCCCGCCAGGTCGGTGCCGAGCAGGACGGCGGCCCGGTCGACGACCCTGGCGGCGTTCAGCGTGCTCATCAATGGCAGGTACCCGCCGGTCATGTCGGCGACGCCGTCCACGTCGCCGGTGGTGTCGAAGACGGGACCCCGCGAGGACGTCGCCACCACGCCCGAGGTGCCGATGCTGAAGTACTGGTCGCCGTCGGTCAGGCCGAGCCCGAGGTACGCGGCATGCTGATCGCCGCCGCCGGCACCCACCAGCACGCCGTCGCCGATGCCGAGTCGTGCCGCCTGTGCGGGCCTTACGGTGCCCGCGGTGTCGGCGGGCCCCAGGACGGTGGGCAGCTTCGTCGACCAGTCCCTGTCTCCGGCGGCCAGCTCGAGATAGGACGGAATCCATTGTCCGTCGGTGGCATCGAAGTATCCGGTGCCCGACGCATCGGAACGGTCGGTCACCTTCTCGCCGGTGAGCCAGAACGTCAGGTAGTCGTGCGGAAGCAGCACCGTGGCCACGCGCTCGAGCAGGCCCGGCTCGTGTTCGGCGACCCACGCCAGCTTGGCGATGGTGAATGCCGCGGTCGGCAGCGTGCCGATCCGCATCACCCAGCGGCGGGCGCCGATGCGCTCGACGAGGCGGGCGAGGTTGGGCGCGCCGGTGGTGTCGTTCCAGAGCTTGGCCGCACGCAGCACCTCACCGCGCTCGTCGAGAAGGACAAGCCCGTGGCACTGCGCCGCGACGGAGATCGCCCGGATCTCGGGCCGCTCGTCGCAGCGGCCGATCGCCTGGTTGGCGGCCGCGACGAAGGCGCTGATCCAGTCGCGAGGGTGCTGTTCACTCGACGGCGGGAATGCCGGCGGGTGCGGCGCCCAGCCCGAGCCGAGCAGTCGGCCGGTGGTCACGTCACGGATCTCGACCTTGCACGACTGTGTCGACGAGTCGACGCCCATCACCGCGGAAGTCGTCATGCGCCGCGCACCACCGGTGCCGACTCATCTCCCGGACGGTGTCCGCGGACGCCGACGCCGCCTGCGGGATGGCTGTCGATGACGTCGCCCACGGTGTGGCCGCGCATCGACATCGTCACCACGGCGACCGCATCGCTCCACGCGCCGACCGCCAGCGTGCTTGCCATCGCGATGAGGTCGCCTGGATCGGCGTCGGCAGGCGTCGGCGGAAGTGCCGCCACACTGCCTGCGGCGATGGCGAACGGCGAGCGGGGGCTCTCGGTGAGTGCGACGACGTGGATCCCGCGTCGGCCGAGGCGCTCGACGAGACTGGTGAGCTCTTGGGACTGACCGGTCTTGGAGATCGCCACGACGAGGTCAGAGGTGGTGATGGCACCCATACCGCCGTGCAGGGCGTCCATCGATGGCAGGTACACCGAGGGCGTCCCGCACACCGAGAGCAGGTGGGCCAGGCGTTCGGCCATGATGCCCGAGGTACCCGAGCCGGTGGTGATGACCTTGCCTGGAGTGTCGATCATCTGGCGAGCGACGGCGACGACGCTCGACTCGACCGCCCCGACCAGTGCGGACAGCGCCGCGGACTCACGAGACAACACGGCGCCGGCCAATGCGGCCAGGCCCGTGTCGTCGTCGCTCATCTGTTAACCCCGATACTCATGTGTTCCTTTGTGATGTGGATCATGCAATGCTTATGCTCACATGTCAACGGCGCTGCACATATGTGCAGAGGCGGGGTGAGCCTAGCGGCTCTGGATCCACGGGAGGCGACCTATGGGACCCGATGAGTTGTTCCAGCGCGCGGTGATCGCCCGTCGTTACTACCTGGAGGGGCGCACCCGAATCCAGATCGCCGAGGAGTTCGGGCTGTCCCGGTTCAAGGTCGCCAGGATGCTCGACGAGGCGGTCGAATCGGGAATGGTGGAAATCAAGATCCACAACCCCGGTGCCATCGACGTCGACCTGTCGACCGCCCTGCAGCGTCAGTACGGCCTCGAGCACGCGTATGCGGTGGCTGCCGATTCGACAAACGCCGCCGACCACGTCGACGCGGTCGCGAGGGCGATGGCCGAGTTGCTGCAATCGATTCTGCGCGACGGCGACGTCGTCGGCGTCGACTGCGGCCGTACCCTGACGCACATCGCGCCCTACCTGACGTCGTTACCCCGTTGCGACGTAGTCCAACTCACGGGCATGGCAGGCCCCATCACGTCCAACGGCACCGATCTGGTGCGCCGGATCAGTGAAGTGAGCGGCGGCGAATCGTGGCCCCTGTACGCCCCTCTCGTCGTGACCGACGCGCGCACCGCGCAAAGCCTCGGCGACAACCTGCAGATCCGCGAGGCGATCGAACGCCAGTCGTCGGTCAGTTGTGCGATCGTCTCGGTCGGTGCGTGGACCGCAGGCGCATCCCAGGTGTTCGAGTCGTTGACCGCGGACGAGACAAGGGCTTTCGGCGAGGCCGGCGTGTGCGCTGAAACCTGCGCGTTGCTGCTCGACGTCGACGGCCAGCGCGTGCCAGGGCTCGACGAACGTCGAATGGGTATCGACGAGCCGGTGCTGCGCGGGATTCCCACCAGGATCGCCATCGCCGCGGGCAAGGAGAAGGCGGCCGCCACCAGGGCCGTGCTGAAGTCCGGTTTGGTGTCGTCTCTCGTCACCGACGTCGACATCGCCACCGCGGTCCTCGACTGACCACGCGCGAGCTTCCGTAGCCGAATTAAGGAGATAGGAATTCATGTCCGAGACAACAGAGCCCGCCGTCGATTTCGACTTCCGGCTGGATGGTTTGGTGGCCGTGGTGACCGGTGGCGCCTCCGGCATCGGCGCGGCCATCGCGTCGGCGTTCGCGGCCAAGGGCGCGACGGTCGCGATCGCCGACCTCGCCACGGACGGCGGCTATGTCTGCGACGTCTCGGATCCCGAATCGGTCGAATCCACGGTGGCTGCCGTCATCAAGGACTTCGGCCGGATCGACATCCTTGTCAACAGTGCCGGCATCGCCAGACTTGCTCCTGCGGAAGATCTCTCCCTCGAGCACTGGGATTCCACGATCGCCATCAACCTCAAGGGCACGTTCCTGATGTGCCAGACGGTCGGTCGGCACATGCTGGGCGCAGGCCGCGGTGTGATCATCAACATGGCGTCCCAGGCCGCCAGCGTTGCCATCGAAGAGCACGTCGCCTATTGCGCCTCGAAGTTCGGCGTCGTCGGGATCACCAAGGTGCTCGCCACGGAATGGGCGGGGCGTGGGGTGCGGGTCAACAGCATCTCCCCCACCGTGGTACTCACCGACCTCGGGATCAAGGCGTGGGACAACCCGAAGGGTGATGCGCTCAAGAAGCTCATCCCGACGGGCAGGTTCGCCTATCCGGCCGAGATTGCCGCCTGCGCAGTCTTTCTCGCGTCGGGGGCCGCGGCGATGGTCAACGGCGCCGACCTCGTCATCGACGGCGGCTACACCATCAAGTAACCGTCGACGCCCGTGCCACCAGCTCAGGACGGAACACCACGTGCCTTGGTTCGGCCTCCGGTGCCTCGGTCGCCGCGAGCAGCAGGTCGATCGCCGTGACGCCGATGTCCGCGCTGGGCTGACGGATCGACGAGAGCGGAACGGCCGCCGAGCGGGCGAAGTCGATGTCGTCGTAACCGATCAGCGCGATGTCGCCGGGGACGCTGACCCCACCGGTGCTCAACGCCTGCAGCATCCCGATCGCCAACACGTCGTTGGCGCAGAACACCGCGTCGGGTCGGCGATCCGGGGGAAGGGCGCACAGCTGCTCCCCCGCCGCCCGTCCCGCCAGCACGCTCGGCTCGTCGGTGGCAACCACCTCTAGGGTGGTGCCGGGGTACTCCGCCACGGCCGCCCTGGCACCGGCGAGGCGGTCCGCGACCTGCCGCAGGCTCAGCGGCCCACCGACGTAGGCGATTCGGGTGCGCCCCTGCATGCACAGGTGGTCCGCCGCCAGCCGACCGCCTGCGACGTCGTCGACGGACACCGAGGCGAATGGGGTTCCTGCCCCGTCGCGGTCGACGAGCACCACGGGAACGCCGCGTCCCTGCACTGCGAGCAGGCGGTCCAGGTCCTCGCCAACCGGTGAGATCAGCAAGCCGAAGACGCGCTGTTCCTCGAAGGTCTCCAGATACGCCCGCTCGCGCTGCGCATCGTCATCGGAGGTGCCGAGCAACACCACCAGATTGCTCTGTGCGGCTTGCCTTTCGGCGGACCGGGCGACGTCGGTGAAGAACGGGTTTCCGACGTCGAGCACCAGCAGCCCGACACAGCGGGACTGGCCAGCCCGCAGCTGACGGGCCGCGTCGTTGCGAACGAAGCCCAGCTTCTCGATGGCGGCGTGCACCCGCGCGACGGTGGCAGGCGCGACCCGCTCCGGGGCGTTCAGCACGTTCGACACCGTGCCGACGGACACCGATGCCGCCGCGGCGACGTCGCGGATTCCGGCGGCCATCCGGCTACGCGCCCGTCTCGCCCGTCAATGCGCGCGGCACCAACCGCACCAGCTGCGTGACGTGGTCGGGCGTCAGCTCCTCCAGGCAGGTGACGCCGAGCAGGCGCATCGTGCGCTCGACCTGGCCCGACAGGATCTCGATGGCGCGGTCGACACCGGCCTCGCCGCCTGCCATCAGCCCGTACAGGTAGGCACGCCCGATCAGCGTGAAGCGCG
>JAOPWT010000519.1 GCA_025965555.1 Mycobacterium sp. | reverse complement strand
TGTCGTCCTCGGTGCCTGAAGGTCAGACCGTGGCCGACCTACGGTTTGACCAAATGCGAAGTAGGCGTATCGGACGTCGAGACGGCTCTGCGGCACCAGGGTGATCAGCTTCGGTTCCAGGCCGCAGCCCTGCGCCAGCCCTATGGCAACTGAGTTCGGGCGTACTGCCGGACGGCGTGCTTGGCGATCTTGCCGTTGCTGGTCTGCGGCAGCGCGTCGATGAACATGACGTGCCGCGGCCGCTTGAAGCCGGCCAGATGGGCACGAACATGGGCGACGAGCGACTCTGCCGACGGGAGTCGGCCCGGGCTGGACACCACGACCGCGCAGATCGCCTCGCCCCAGTACTCGTCGGGTACGCCCACCACGGCAACGTGGTCGACGTCGGGATGGCTCGAGAGCACGTCTTCGACTTCACGCGAGGAAACGTTCTCGCCGCCGGTGATGATGACGTCCTTGCGCCGATCGACGACCACCAGGCGGCCCGCGTCGTCGAACCTCCCGACGTCACCGGTGTGCAGCCAGCCGTCGATGGTCACCGGCGTGCTGCCCGGCCAGTACGTCGCGGCGACCTGTGCACCGCGGATCAGGATTTCGCCGATGCCGTCTCCCGAGCGACCTCCCTCGGAGACGATGCGGACCTCGACCCCGTCGTGGGGGCGCCCGGCGGTGGCGAGGATCGAGGTGTCCCCGGCCGCGCCGGCGCGATGCTCGGTGGGCCCGAGGAAGGTGACGTTGCCACCGGTCTCGGTCATGCCGTAGCCCTGGTGGAATCCGACGTCCAGTCGGGCGAGGGCCCGCCGGAGTAGCTCGGCTGGGATCGCGGCGGATCCGTAGGCGATGTCGCGCAACGTCGGCAGTTCGGTCGCCGTCTCCTCGAGGTGGGCGAGCAAGGCGTGCAGCATCGTCGGCGCGAGGGAGCACGACGTCACGTGGTGCTCGATGACCGTCGCGGCGAACGCGTCCGGTCGGAACGCCGCAACCGGGGCCACGGTGGACTGCACCGAGTGGTGGACCAGCATGTTGTAGCCGGCGATGTGGCACATCGGAAACGGCAGGAGGTACACGCCGCCCGAGCGCACCGACCGGCCCTCCACCGTTCCTCGCACGGCAGTCGTGATCGACCGGTGAGTGTACAGGACGCCCTTCGGCGTTCCGGTAGAGCCGCTGGTGAACAACAACCAGGCCGGTTCGTCGGGGTCGACCTCGGCGGTGAACTCAGTCGAATCATGTTCCGCACGTTGCCATTGCGGATCGTGGAACGGGAGAACCTGATCCAGCGACGGGACTCGCTGCAGGACGTCGGGGAGCGCGGCGAGGTAACGTGCGTCGCCGAGAAGGACTTTCGGCTCGGCCGAGGCGAGTTGGGTGATCTGCTCGTCGGGGGTGAGTCGCTGGTTGATCAACGTCAGGATCCGGCCGCATCGTGGCACCCCGTAGTAGAGCCTGGCGTAGGAGGCGCCGTTGTCCGCGATCGCGGCGACCCGATCGCCGCGGCGGGTTCGGTTGTTCACCCAAGCCGCCACCGCGCCGACCTGCCGATCGAATTCGGCGAAGGTCAGGGTGGTGCCGTCGGGGCAGATGAGCGCCTTGCGGTCTGGCGCGGTGGCCGCCGCCGATGACACCAACTCGTGGATGAGGTCGATCCGCGCGGCAGCCATTCCGTCGAAAGGATATCTGCGCCGTCAGCGCGGCTACCTGCCGTGGCGGTCGGCCAGAGAACGCAATTGCTTCAACGCGAACCGGCGGCCGCGGCCGGCTGCGGGGATCAGTACGCCGGCCCATACGCCCTCGGCGCCCGGCGTTGCACGCCTCCTGGGCGCACGCCCAACGACGCGGGCATGCGCGGCAGAGGGCCTTGGCGCCGTCGTCGGGGGTCGTCGTCCACCGGTCGGGGTCACTGGCGCAGGCAAAGGACGAAGGCCCGTCGAGGGCGTTCCGTGTCACCATGGGAGCCTCCAATACATGCGTATTGCCGTAACGATACAGGCGTATTGGATACGCTGTCGTGGTGGGCGCCGACGAGAGTGACGCGCTCTCCAGCATCGAGCGGATACGCGGCGCGGCGTTGAAGAGCTTCGCCGAACGCGGTATCTCGGCGACCACGCTCCGATCCGTCGCCGCGTCGGCGGGCGTGTCCCTCGGGCTGGTACAGCACCACTTCGCGACCAAGGCAGGCCTGATCAAGGCCGTTGACGACTACGTACTGAAGTTGATCCTCACGCCGATGGCCGAGCCGATTCCGGACTCGCCTGCCGACTCGATCTCCGAGATCGGAAACAGGGTGAACCGGATGCTCGCCGGACACCCCGATGTGACCAGTTACCTGGGTCGCGCACTCGTGGATGGCAGCGCCCTTGGCACGACGATCTTCGACGACCTGTTGACGTTGGGCAAGGCCCGGTGGCAAGAGCGCGCCGAGCGGGGCGAAACTCGTCCCGACGTCGACCTGACCTGGGCCGCCATCAACTCCTTGGTGTTGGCATTGGGAGCCTTCAGTCTGCGGCCACACATCGACCGACACCTGCCCGAATCGCTGACCACACCCGCTCAGCTCCACCGCTGGCAGACCAGCGTGAGCGCGCTTCTGCGCGACGGCTTCTTCCAGCATCCTGGCGACTGAACAGCCGTCAAACCCGCACGCCCGCAACCCTTTTGCGGTACGTGCTCGGCGTCTCACCGCAGAATTGGGTGAAGCATCGGGTGAACGAGCTCAGGTTCTCGAAACCGACTGCCGTCGACGTCGCCTGCACCGACTGGCCAGGGGCCGCGAGCAGTGCCATGGCGCGCATCATCCGCGCGTGCAGAAGATAACTGCGCCAAGACAATCCGAGGGTGTCCTGGAACAGGCGACGCAGCGTGCGCTCAGAAACCGAGACCGCGCGGCTGACGTCGTCGGCGGTCACCGCGTCGAGGTGCTCCTTCGTGTACGCGAGCGCGGCGGCGACGATGGGGTGCTCGGATGTCGGCAGGCTCAGGGGTGCCTCGTGATCCAACGCCTCGGATACGAGTTGGGCCAGCGTGCGGAAGAAGCCGTCGGACACCCTCTCGTCCTCGACGGAGCCTGTGCCACGGTCGATCGGCCAGCGCAGCGCGTAGATCATCATCTCCCTGATCAATGGCGACACCGCGATGATGCGGGCGCGGCCGCCCGCGTCGGAAATGAGGCCGGGGTCGAACATCACCGCGACGGTCTTCACGTCGGGGTTCATCACGGCCTGGTGTTCCAGCCCGACGGGAATCCACGCCGCCTGCTGCGGGGGGAGTAGATAGTGCGCCGAGTCGGTCTCGACTTCGACGACGCCGTGCATCGCGTATTCGATCTGGTGCACCTCGTGCGAGTGCCAACCGGTGATCAGCCCGTCGCCCTCGTAGAGATAGCTGCCCGCCATCGCGTGACCGCCGCGGCGCAGCTCAATGACCGGCCTGGCGAACTTGGCCGTTTCGGTGAAACCTCTGTCCGAAGGTGCAGAGACGGTCACGAAATCCAAGGGTACTAGTTGAATCATGAACAAAGACGACCTGATCCTGGTCAGCATCGACGACCACGTCGTGGAGCCGCCGGACATGTTCTTGAACCACGTGCCGGCCAAGTACAAGGCCGAGGCACCGATCGTCGTCACCGACGACAAGGGCATCGACCAGTGGATGTATCAGGGCAGGCCGCAGGGCGTCAGCGGGCTGAACGCCGTCGTATCGTGGCCGCCAGAGGAGTGGGGACGGGACCCCGCGGGCTTCGCCGAGATGCGCCCCGGCGTGTACGACGTACACGAACGCGTCCGCGACATGAACCGCAACGGGATCCTCGCGTCGATGTGCTTTCCGACGTTCACCGGGTTCTCGGCCCGGCATCTGAACATGCACCGCGAAGACGTCACGTTGGTGATGGTGTCCGCGTACAACGACTGGCACATCGACGAATGGGCGGGCTCGTATCCCGATCGCTTCATCCCGATCGCCGTGCTGCCGACGTGGAATCCCGACGCGATGTGCGCCGAGATCCGCCGCGTGGCAGCCAAGGGCTGCCGCGCGGTCACGATGCCCGAGCTGCCACATCTGGAAGGGCTGCCGAGCTACCACGACGACGAGTACTGGGGGCCGGTGTTCCGCACGCTCTCCGAGGAGAACGTGGTGATGTGCCTGCACATCGGCACCGGTTTCGGCGCGATCAGCATGGCGCCGAACGCGCCGATCGACAACCTCATCATTCTGGCCACCCAGATCTCCGCGATGTGCGCGCAGGACCTGCTGTGGGGTCCGGCGATGCGTAACTACCCCGACCTCAAGTTCGCCTTCTCGGAAGGCGGAATCGGTTGGATCCCCTTCTATCTGGACCGCAGCGACCGGCACTACACCAATCAGAAGTGGCTGCGCCGCGACTTCGGTGACAAGCTGCCCAGCGACGTGTTCCGCGAGCATTCGCTGGCCTGCTATGTCACCGACAAGACGTCGCTGAAGCTACGTCACGAGATCGGCATCGACATCATCGCGTGGGAGTGCGACTACCCGCACTCGGACTGCTTCTGGCCCGATGCACCCGAGCAGGTGCTGGCCGAACTCAACGCCGCGGGCGCCGACGACGCCGACATCAACAAGATCACCTGGGAGAACTCCTGCCGGTTCTTCAGCTGGGATCCCTTCAAGCTGACGCCGAAGGAGCAGGCCACGTCAGGTGCATTGCGCGCCAAGGCAACCGATGTCGACGTGTCGATCAAGCCCCGCAAGGAGTGGGCGCGCATCTACGGGCAGAAGCAGCTCACCAAGGCCTGATACCTACGGCCCCCAAGTCGGCGAACGTGGATTACCCCCACGCTTCACCGCGGTCGGGCGTGTCCTAAGTCCACGATCGGCGGGAGGGCTGCGCCGCGTTACCGCGGGCCAAGGCGGCGTTGGACAAGCTGATCGCCTCGAAGACGGCGTGAATCAGCTCACCCGCCAGCTAGATTCTGAAGGCGTGCCCGAAGGATTGACTGGCCGTGGTGCGCTGGACCGGGCCGCAGCAGAGATCGACGAACTCCTGACCCGGTCGGCTCGACTGATCGTCGGCATCTGCGGACCGCCGGGGACGGGCAAGTCAACGTTCGCGGGTCGACTTCGCGAGCGTTTCCAGGCCAGTGCGGCGCTTGTGCCCATGGACGGCTTCCACCTGTCGAATCGGCAGCTCGATCGGTTGGGCCGCCGAGATCGCAAGGGGGCGCCGGACACCTTCGACGTCGACGGCTACGTCGCCACGCTGCGGCGCGTCAGCGCTGCCACCGAAGACGTCTACGTGCCCGACTTCGACCGCACGCTCGACGAATCTGTGGCCGCAGGCCTTGTCGTTCCGGTCGGCGCCAAGCTGGTGATCACCGAGGGCAACTACCTCGCGTCGGCCGACGATGCCTGGGGTCTGGTGCGCGGTGAGATCGACCGGCTGTACTACCTGGACTGCCCATCGGAGGTGCGCCGGAACCGCTTGATCACTCGCCACGTCGCAGGCGGCCGCAGCCGGGTCGACGCGGAACGTTGGGTAGACCTCGTCGACGAACCCAATGCCGCGCTCATCGCCAGCACCGAAGCCGCTTGCGACGTAACGCTATACGTCGAAGAGGCTGCGGCGCGATAACTCACTCCGCCGGTTCGTACCGCAACATGGTGACTGCGCCATCCGGGTAGTCGGTGAAGACGGGCCGTACCCGCATGCCGACCCAGACGGCGTCGGGCGCGGCGTTCACGACCTCGGTGGAGAACCTGGGCCCCTCGTCCCACTGGACGACCGCAAGGATCTGCGGCACGTCGTCGACGAAGTGCGGTGACACCGGCCGATAGCTGACGGTGAACGTGTACAGCGAACCCGCGCCGCTGATCTCGCGCCACTCCAGGTCGTCGGCAAGGGTCCCGGGGGCGAGCACGCGCGGATAGAACATGTAGCGACCCGTCGACGGGGAATATTGTATGCGAATGGTGTGCTCGCTCAACGCATCCCAGAACGGCTGGGTGGTCGGCGTCGGGCTCGGCATCGGCTTGGGCATCGCAGTCACGATCTAGTCGCCCTCCAGAACCAGTGTCGTCTGTTCGGACAGGATGCCGCCGTTGCCGGAGACGAACGCCCGATGGCAGTCGCCCACCTGGGCGTCGCCTGCGCGACCCATGATCTGCCGAGTGGCATCGCAGACGTGGTGCATGCCGCCCGCGGTACCGGCCTGCCCGTAGCCAAGCTGGCCGCCTGCGGTGTTCATCGGGAAGTCGCCGCGAAACGTCAGGTCGTGGTCTGCGACGAACCGAAGACCGGTGCCCTTCTCGCAGAAGCCCGCATCCTCGAGGCTCAGTAGGGCGGTGATCGTATAGCAGTCGTAGATGGACACCATGTCCATGTCCGGGGGCCCCAAACCCGCCATGCCGAAGGCGGATTCAGCCGCCTTGATCATCGGAGTCTGCAGGAGGTCTTCGGCATAGGTGGGCGTCTTGTAGGGCACGCGCTCACCGAAGCCCTTGATCCACACTGGTCGATTTCGGCTGCGCCGGGCAAGCTCTGCGTTGGTGACGAGCACCGCCGCACCGCCGAAAACCGGCATGACGATCTCGAGCATGTGCAGAGGCGAGGCGATCACCGGGCTGGCGAGGACGTCGTCGATGGTGATCGGGATGTCTGAAAAGATCGCTCCGGGCGCGTGATTGGCGTTGACACGCTGGTCAACGCTGATCTTGGCCATCGCCTTCTCGTCGTAGCCGTAGGTCGCCGCGTAGAGGGTGGCGACCTGACCGTACGGTCCGTTCTGGCCGAGATTGCCGTAGGGAATCTCGAATTCGGCCTGGGGCGACCCATACCGGTTGCTGGAGGCTCCGAAGTACAACATGTCGCCGAAGTCGACCGGTTTGTCCTCGGAGACCGGGGTCAACGGCGTCGCGGGTACCACGCACAGCACGGCATTGCAGACGCCGAGTTCGATGGCCGCGGCCGCGCGCCACACCATCGCCGCCGAACTTGCCCCACCGAGATCGACGAGCTCGGCGAAATTGGCTCGGATGCCGAGGTATTCGATGATCGTCGACGGTACGAAGATCTGCGACTCCTGCAGGTGTCCGGTACAGATGCCGTCAACGTCGGAGGCGTCCAGGCCGGCATCGGCGAGCGTCGAGGCGGCCAGTCGGGCCCACTGCTCCAGGTTGAACTCGAGCGGCCCGGTCGGCCGTTTGGTCGACGGCAACTCCGTATAGCCGACGATCGCCGCTTCACCTCTTAGGCCCATCAATCCTCCGGAATGATCAGCGACAGCATCGTGTCGAGCCGATCGGCCATGGTGCGGTAGGTCAGGGCGCGCGACTGCACCTGTAGCAGCGCGCCCCAGAACACCGTTTCCAGAGTCGCAAGGACCTCGGGCCACGCGCCAGCGCCCAGGGCCGCCGACAGTCGGCGCCCTACTTCCGCGGCGATGCGGGCCCGGACATCGGCCACGGCGGCGTCGTCGTGGCGGAGCAGTGCCTGCGTGCACGCGACCGCAAGCCGCGGTTCGTCGGCGACGACGAGGGTGATCGCCCGCAACTGTGCGCTCACCCTGGCCTGGATGCTGGCCGTCGGGTCCACGACCAGCGGCAGCTGCGTGATGCGGTTCAGGTACAACTCGGCGAACATCGCGTCCAACGAGGGGAAGTGCGCGCGCAGAGCCGCCTGCGCGATTCTGGCGCGCGCGGCGAGCGTCGGCACTGAAACGTCGGGCTGGCTCGATTCGTCGAGTATCGCCGCGGCCGCGCCGAAGACGCGTCGGCAGGCGAGGGTGCGTTGCGCATGGGAGTCCCGCAGTGTGGTGACGTGTGTCACCGCTGAGCTGGACATGTGTCCAAGCTATCGGACCCGACGGGAGTTGGCAATCGCCGGATGTACTTGGTTCTGGAACAGTAACTTTGCAGGTGGGGGACGGCCGTCGAGAACCCCGTGGGGATCCACGACCGATCTTCGGCCTCGATGAATCAGACAAGTGTCCAGCGGTGATCGCGGACATGCTCAACGGGGTGCCGCCTGCATCGGCTCTGTCGTAGGGGTCTGGCCCGGCCGCCTGGTGGCCAGCACCAAACCGCCGAGTATCAGGCCCAGCCCGGCCAGATTCCATGGCGTCAGAGGCTCATTCAGCACGATCACCCCGGCGGCCAGCGCCACCGCCGGATTGACGTAGGTGAACACCAGCGCGCGTGCGGCGCCGACCTCCCGGATCAGGGCGAAGAAGACGATGAACGCGAGCGCGGTGCAGACGACGGCAAGACTCGCCAAGGCCAGCAGGACGTGGTTCGACGGCATCTCCGTGGGCCAGGTCGCGGCCGCGGGTCCCACGTAGACGAGTGCAGCGACGCCGAGACACGCCGCGGTCATCGGCAGGCTGGGGACGTCAGCCAGGTAACGCGCGGCTATCAGCGGGGCGATCGCATAACAGGTTGCCACCAGGAGGACCTCGGTGACGGGCCACGCACTGCCGCCGGTCATTTCGGGACCAGCCAGCACCGCAACGCCTGCCAGTCCGACGGCGAGCCCGGCGATTCGCTTGCCGCCCAGCCGACGTTCGCCGCCCGTCAGCCTGTCGAGCACTGCGGCGATGATCGGTGCGGCCGCGATGAGGAGCCCGGTCAGCGAGCTCGAGATGTGTCGCTCGGCATCGGACAGAAGCAGCCAGGCGGCGATGATTTCGAAGAACGCGAAGGCCAGCACCGGCTTCCAGCGTGTGAGCACCGGGGCCCATGCGGCGCGGGACAGGGCGAGCGGCACCAGCACGGCCGCGCCGATGGCCGTCCGCGCGAAGACCAACACGGGTGCCGAGACACCCTCCACCGCCACCTTGATCAAGAGGTACGGGATGCCCCAGATGACACTCATCGCCGCAAAGAGCAGCCACCCCCGAGGACTCACCCGCGGGTGAGCTCCGCATAGCGCGCGACGTGGTGGTCGGTCGATCCGAATTCGTATTGCACGGCGGTGAGCCTCTTGAAGTAATGCCCGATCGCGAGTTCCTCGGTCATGCCCATTCCACCGTGAAGCTGGACGGCGTTCTGCCCGATGAACCGGGCCGCCCTGCCGATCGTCGCCTTGGCCGCCGACACCGCACGGGCCCTCGTCGCGGCGTCGGCTTCGAGGTTCAGTACTGCGAGGTAGACCGCCGCAACGGCCTGTTCGAGCTCCATGTGCATGTCGACCATGCGGTGCTGCAGCGTCTGGAAGCTACCGATCGGCTGCCCGAACTGCTGGCGTTGCTTGCAGTATTCGACGGTGTCCGACAACACGCGCCGCATCGCACCGACGGCCTCGGCACACACCGCGGCGGCGCCCTCGTCGCGCGCCTGGGCAAGTGACGGCCACGCCTGGCCCTCGCGGCCGAGCAACGCATCGGCGGGCAGCCGCAGATCGGTCAGGACAAGGTCCGCGGCGCGACGGTCATCCACCGTTCGATAGCCGTGCATCTCGAGGCCGCCGTCAACCCCGCCGAGGTCGGCGATGAACAGCGACACACCGTTCTCCGAGCGCGCGGTGATGAGCAGATGGGTGGCCAGCGGTGCGCTGACGACCATCATCTTGGATCCTTCGAGCACCCAGCCCGCGCCATCGCGGTGTGCGGTGGTCGCCACGTCGAGCCAGCGGTCGCCCGACTGCTCCTCGGCTGCGGCAAGAGCAACGATCGCGTGCCCGGTGGCGATGCGTTCGACGATCCCGGCGGCCTCCTCGCCGCCAGCCCTGAGGAGGAGGCCCGCGGCGACCACCGCGGTTTCGACGTACGGTTCGACGACCAGAGCGTGGCCGAGCGCCTCCGCGATCACCATGACCTCGACCGGTCCGCCGCCGATGCCGCCCATCTCCTCGGGCAGTGCTGCGCCGAGAATGCCGAGTTCGTCGGCGAAGGCCCGCCAGATGTCGGGCTGCCAGCCGGCTCCGGTCTTGGCGGCGGCGCGACTTCGGTCGAGACCGTAGCGCGTGGCAAGGAACTTGGCGAGACCCTTGCGGAGCATCTCTTGTTCGTCGGAGAGTCTGAAGTCCATCTACAGGCCTAGCGCTGCCTTGGCGAGGATGTTCCGCTGAATTTCGTTGCTGCCCGCGTAGATCGAGCCTGCGCGATCGTTGAAGTACCGCAGGGGAGCGACGGCCTGCCAGGGTTCGCCGCTGACGTAATCGTCTGGCGGTGGCACGTAGTCGGCGATGGGGCCGCCGGGCCGTGTCGCGTGCGGTTGGTAAGCACGACCACGGGGTCCCGCCGCCTCCATGGCCAGCTCGGTGAGGTTCTGACTGAGTTCGGTCGTGAGGATCTTGAGCATCGACGACGCCGGGCCGGGATGGCCGCCGCCCGCGAGCGCGGCCAGCACGCGGTATTCGAGGATCTCCAATACGTCGGTGCGTATCCGGGCGTCGGCGAGTTTCCGGGAGAAGGCCGGATCGTCGATCAGTCGATCTCCGTCGGGACCGGGCTGGGCGGCTGCGGCGGCGCTCACCTCCTCGGCCATCACCTGCAGGGCGGGCGCACTGGCGCCGCCACCGCGTTCGAACTCGAGCAGATACTTGGCGACCGTCCAGCCGTCGTCGATCTCACCGATGACATTGGTCTTCGGAACGCGTACCTCGTCGAAAAAGACCTGATTCTGGATCTCCTCGCCGGATGTCATGACCAGCGGTCGGATCTGGATGCCGGGCGACGTCATGTCGATGAGCACGAACGTGATGCCCTGCTGCTTCTTGGCGCCACGCGATGTCCGGACCAGACCGAACATCCAGTTCGCCTCCCGCGCGTGGGTCGTCCAGATCTTGCTGCCCGTGCACACCAGGTCGTCGCCATCGTCGGCGGCGGCCATGGACAGTGCGGCAAGGTCGGATCCGGCCTCCGGCTCGGAGTAGCCCTGGCAGAAGAACACCTCGCCGGTAAGGATGCGGGGGAGGAAGTAGTCGTTCTGCGCCTGCTTGCCGTACCTGATGATCGCGTGCGCAACCATGCGAATTCCCATGGGTGACAACGATGGCGCGCCCGCCAAGGTGGACTCGCGGCTGAAGATGTAGTGCTGAGTGAGGCTCCAGTCGCAACCACCGTGCTCGACCGGCCACGACGGCGCCGCCCAGCCGCGTTCGTGCAGGATCCGCTGCCATTGCAGGCTCGCGTCGTGGTCGCTGTAGACACTGGTCATCAGTCGGCCGGACCGTCGAAGTTCCGGTGTCAATCTCTCGTCGAGGAAGGTGCGAACCTCATCGCGAAACGCGATGTCGGTCGGCGACCAAAGAAGGTCCACAGTCGTCCCCCGTCGTTGGATGCCGGTAGTGCAGACAGTAAACCCAGCTACCCAACTACGGTCGTCAGCGGGTACGCCCGAATGGCACTCCGAGCACCCAGCGGATCACTGTGGTGGCGTGGGGCGCAATGCCTGGCGGGCAAGGAACTCGCGGTAGTAGTTCAGCGACTCGTCGTTGATGATGGCGGGCAGAACAAGCTCCCACGTGCGAGCAAAGCGCGCGCGAAGGTCTTCTCCGTCGGCCAGTGCGCTTGAGAGCAGTTCGTCGCCCAGCATCCCGGCGACGATCGAGGCGCCCGTCGTCTCGGCATCGAGGGTGGGACGCAGATCGCCCTCGGCGGTGGCGGTCTTGATGCGCTCAGCGAGTTCGTTCACGAGAATCTGAACCGTGTTCTTTGCTGCGGGGTTGAATCCGCCGAAAGTGCGGAGTAGCCGGGCACCCGCGCGGGCCACTCTGTCGCTGCCGAGCACGTCTGTCATCACGAAGGACCCATGGATGATGTTCTCCACGGCCGGGGAGCTCGTTCGGCCCGCCGCGCGAAATGCGCCGAGCAGACTCTCCGAACCCTCCTCGATGATCGCGGTCGCCAAGGCTTCCTTGGAATCGAAGTGGTAATACAGTGCGCCCTTGGTCAGTTCGGCGCGCTCGATGATGTCGCCCAAGCCGGCCGCAGGGTAACCGATCTCGTTGATCAGGTCGACTGCGGAGTCGATGATCTTCCTACGTGTCGCCTCGGATCGAGCCTGGCGCACCATTTTCCAGCACCTCCGTCGATCCATCCCGGGTGGCGGTCGTTGGACGGGATCATAGTTTGTTGGCGCCCAAGGGCGCGGCATTCTTGATCGCGAGCGCCGACCGTCGTTTGACGAAGCTCGTAAGGTACGCGAGGCGGTCCGGATTTGCGAAGCCTGGTAGGGCCAGCAAGAGAACTGCCTCGAAATCCCCGATGAACTGCTCGGCGTCGTCGAGATTACTCGTCTGCCGTACCCCGAGGTACAGCGAGGTCAGCAGACGGGAGACGTGTTCGGTATCGCACTCGGGTCGAATGTCGCCCTCGGCGACGCCGCGCTTGGCGATGTCGTTGAACGTCTGGACCCAGTTCTGCGCCACTCTGACCTGCAGGCCGTCGAAGCGGCCCACCGATTCCAACAGGTTGACCGCCGCGCGGGTCAGGTGGTGGCTGACGTCGGCCGCAGCGATGAGATAGGCGCAGTCGATCATCGCCTCGAGTCCGTCGAGTCCCAACGCGATCCGTTTGGCGCCGATGTCCCATGCCACCTCGAGTTGGTGTTCCACCAGGGCCGTTGCGAGCGCCAACTTCGACCGGAAGTGGGTATAGAGGACACCCTTCGTGACATCGGCAGCGTTGACGATGTCATCGAGATTGACCTGACTGTAGGGCATGACCGCGAAGTGACGGGAGGCGGCGCACAGGATCTGCTGACGGGCCCCGTCGCCCTTACCCTCCGTGAAATCCGTCACCAGATTGCCTCGTGTCCTCGCTGCTGGAACGTCGGGTTCTGCTTGGCTGCTGCGCCGGTCTACCCCGTTGGTGTCGTACGTCACACCCGGCGCACCCGTGATCGGGCGAGTCCTCTCGGTCGGAATCGGGGGGTTGCCACGATTTCTGGTCGCGTGCGTAACCAATTTTGCTCCAGACTTTCCGTCAAATATAGTGCTGC
>JAOPWT010000407.1 GCA_025965555.1 Mycobacterium sp. | reverse complement strand
GCCGAACATGCCACGCCCAGAATCTGATTCACACCCGGGTTCATGCCCGTGCCGTAGAAGCTCGAGCCGCCCCTTTCGCACGCCTCGGCCAGGAGGCGAGACACCAATTTCCCCGACGGGTGGGGATGATTCGTGTCGCGGTGCCAGCCGGTGATCCAGTCGGCGGTCGTGACGATGTCGATGCCCGCCTCGAGGATCCTCACGTAGAGGTCCTCGTCGGGGAACACGCCGTGAAAGGTCAGCACGTCCGGCCTGGCGGCAATGATCTCCTCGACGCTGCCGGTGGCGGTGACTCCAACGGGACCGATGCCGACCAGCTCTCCGACGTCCATGCCGACCTTGTCGGGCGAATAGCAGTGCACCCCAATCAACTTCAGATCGGGTTGGGTCTGGATGCGCTTGATCATCTCGCTGCCCACGTTGCCGGTGGCAACCTGGAAGACCTTGATCGGTGAATGCGGTGAAGACATGTGGTGGTCAACCTCTCTGGTTCATGGCGGCGAGATCCGCGGCGCTGCCGCCCTGGCCGTCGGGATAGAACTTTTTGGCCCAGTTGCGGATTGCGGTGAATCCCTCCTGCTCTGAGCTGGCCAGCGCAGGCGGGTCGGAGTAACGCTGATGGGCCCAGATGTGCACGTCTTGACTGAACTGCCGGATGACTTCGTCCCCGAAGGCCCGAGCCTTCGTCTCGGCACGTTCGCCTTCGCGTCCCGGTGTGCGTCCGATGTAGACCATGAACCGCACGTCGGAGGTGAACTCGTCGACCGGTGTGACGGCCGAGATCGTTCGGTTGTCGATCATCCCCCAACTCTTGGTGACGGCAATTCCCAAGCCGCCGTTGATCGCTTCGACGCCGCTGTTGACGTCTTCGATCTTCTGGCCGTCGTCACCGGCGAAGGTGATGGTGAAGTCGACGTAGGAGATGGGCTCGGCGAAGTCGTGGCGCGTGAACACCGGAACGATCGGCGTCTGGTGGACGTACTTGAAGTGGGCGAAGTCCACGCCGTTCTCCAGTACGTACTGCGGGTGTAGTTCCAGACCGTCCCGGAAGAGGCGCTGCTGCGGGTAGTACCCCTCGACGCTGCTGCCGTCGTCGAAGCTGGTGAACACGTCCGGCGCGTCGAAGAACGGTGCGCGGCCCTGGATGTCGTGCCAGATGTAGACGGACTGATTGCACTCGGTCACCGGGTAGGTCTTGATGCGCCTGCCACGGTTGGGCCGGTCCTGGTAGGGGATGCAGACGTTGCGCCCCTCCTGACTCCACTGCCAACCGTGGAATGGGCACTGCACGACCTCGCCCACGACCGTGCCGCCGAAGCCGAGGTGGGCGCCCTGGTGTTCGCAGTAGGCGTCCATCACCGTCAACCGGCCGGACTCCGCACGCCAGGCGATCATCTCCTGATCGAAGTACTTCATCGTGTGGACGTCGCCGACGCCGATCTCCTCGGACCACGCCACCTGGAACCATCCGGTCGGTTTCATCGACAACGGCGGCTTCGCCATTCTGACTGCCCTCCTTCGATCAGAATGATAGATGCCTCTATCAAAAAATAACAGAGGGTTCTATCATCGACCGATGACCGAAGCGGGGATCGTAGGGCGACGCACCAATCGCCGCGGCCTCGCGACCCGCGAGAACATGCTCGAGGCGGCGCTGAAGTCACTCGCTTCCGGCGAGCCGGGATCGGTGTCGGCGAACCGCATCGCCAAGGACGTCGGCGCCACCTGGGGTGCGGTCAAGTACCAGTTCGGCGACATCGACGGTTTCTGGGCAGCAGTACTGCACCGCACCGCCGAACGCAGAGCCGGCCTGCTGTCGACGCCCGCGGACCAGGACGTCTCCCTGCATCGTCGGGTCGGACGCATCATCGACACGCTGTATCACGGTCTGTCGTCGGTAGATTCGCGCGCCATCGAGAATTTGCGGGCGGCGCTGCCGCGTGATCCCGACGAGCTCGAGCGGCTCTACCCGCGGACCGCCGCCGAGCTGTTCTCCTGGAGCAAGAGTTGGCTGGAAACATGTCAGCGGGCCTTCGCCGGGCTCGACATCCCGCCGGAGCGCGTGCGCGAGGTGGCGACGCTGATCCCTGGCGCGATGCGTGGTCTGGTGTCCGAGCGCCAGCTCGGGTCCTACGCCGACCTCGACGTGGCGCGGGAGACGTTGACCAAGGCGCTGGTCGCCTATCTGTCGGCTTGAACGAAGGAGCGGGCCACCCGGCTCAGAAGCCGGAGACGATGACCCCGTTGCACTCAGCCGCGCCCTTCCGGATCTTCGCCGCCTGTTGGTAGGCGTCAGAGTAGTACCACTCGCTGGCCGCCTGTACCGATTCGAACTCCAGCACGACGGTCTGCGTGGCGGGCCATTCGCCCTCGATGACGGTCGGCGTCGTGTCGACGGCGAGGACCGTGGCACCTCCCATCGCCTTCATCGCCAGCTTGCCGTACTCGGCCATCCCGGCCGGGTCCTTGATGTCCTCGGTGATGATCACGTAACCCTTGGGCATGACGAATCTCCTTGTCGGTGAAGCAGATTGAACTAGGTCTCAAAGATCGCGCGCTCGGGGCAGTTCTCGATGGCCTCGCGGGTCGCGCGCTCGAACTCGGGAGGCACGTCACCGGAATCGGCGACGGCCCAGCCGTCATCGGACATTTCGAAGACCTCGGGGCACAGCGTCAGGCACATCCCGTGGCCTGCGCAACGATCTTCGTCGACGGTGACCTTCATCAGGCGCCGCGCGACTCGACCACGTCGAACTCGAGATGCAGCTCGATGATTCCGCGCAGGATGAACGTCGGAATGTAGCGGTAGTCGCGGTGGTCCGCGGGACCGTGCTTCTCCTCGGAGATCCTGATGTCCGAGGTGCGATCGAGCAGCCGCTCCAACCCGACCCGCGTCTCGGCCCGAGCGAGCGGTGCACCGGGGCAGCTGTGAATGCCGCGGCCGAAGGCAAGGTGCTGGCGGGCGTTCTTGCGCGTCGCGTCGAACTCGTCCGGCTCTTCGAAGCGCCGCGGGTCCCGGTTGGCGGCACCGTTGAGCACCATCACCGTGGTGCCCGCGCCCAATTCGTGGCCGCCGACCGTCACCGGCGTGCGCGACAACCGGAAGTCACCCTTGACCGGGCTTTCGAAGCGAAGCGCCTCTTCGATGAAATTCGGGAGCAGGCTGCGGTCCTCGCGTACCTGCTTCTGGATGTCGGGGCGGTCGCCGAGCACCTTCAACGCCGTGCCGAGAAGTCGGACCGTGGTCTCCTGGCCCGCGGAGAACACGTTGGTGGCAACGCGCGCGACGTCGCCGGGACTGGGCGTGGTGCCGTCGGGGAAGTTCGCGGTGGCCAAGCCGGTCAGGATGTCCTCGCGCGGATTCGCCCGGCGGTCCTGCACGTAGTCCTCGAACTGGCCGTAGAGGAATTCCAGCGGTGAGTGCGACAGCGACTCCTTGCTGGTGCTGCCCACCCCGCCACCCGAGTTGTGCGAGATGCCGTCGACGAACGCGTTGCGATCCTCCGGGGGGATGCCCAACAGGTCGGCGATCACCAGCAGCGTGAAGGGACTGGCGAAACCCTTGATGAATTCGCCCTTGCCACCGGCGAGGAAGTCGTCGAGCACCTCGTCGGCCAGCTGCCACATCGCGTCCTCGTTCTCCTTGAGGCGCTTCGGGGTGATCAACCGCATCATCAGCGAGCGGTGATTGGTGTGGACGGGCGGATCCAGCGTGGGCAGCTGATCGCTGAACGGCAGTTCGTCGCGGTGCTTTTCGATCAGATCGGTGACGTCGTCGCCCTCCAGTGGAACGGGGAACCCGGGGAACGGCCCCGTCACCGATGTGCAGGAGGAGAACGTCTTCTCGTCGTTGTAGACGGAGACCGCTTCCTCCCAGCCGGTGATCATCGTGACGCCATAGTGGTCCTCGGGCTCCACCGGGCACTTGTCGCGCAGTGCATTGAAGTACGGGTACGGGTCGGCGACAAGCCGCGGGTCCCTGAACCAGTCGATGCCTGCGGGGTCGATCGCCATGTAGCGCTCCGTTCAACGGGTCATCATCAGCGAGAATGTGATTCTCATCTTTGGGTATTAGGTTTCCATACCGGACGGTGCGCCGTCAACGACGGCTGGTCAGTGACCCTCGTCTTGGACCCGCGTCTCGTCGGTGATGCGGCAAGATATGCACGATGTTCCCGCTCCGCGCATGCAGATAGTTATACAGCGGTCAACTATTCTCACCGGCCAATTCTGCTGTTAGGGTTCATATGTGCCTAGGAAGAGTGTCACCGCTGCTGCTGATCGTGGTCAGCGTCGTGCCTCTTTTCAGCGGGCCAGGTCCCATGAGACCAAGCGCATGCTGGTGCAGGCCGCCATGGCGCTGTGGCGGACGAAGGGTTACGCCACGACCACGGTCGCCGAGATTTGCACCGCCGCCGGCGTCTCCAAGGCGCTGTTCTACTTCTACTTCCCCCGCAAGGAGGACGTGCTCTTCGAGGTCGGCGTCATGTCAACGCAATCCGCGCACGACACCATTCACGACCTGCTCGGCAAGCCCTACGATGTCAAGGGCGTCATCGCGGCGGCGTTGGCGGCGTTCGAACGGTCGATGGCGCGCAACCCAGGGGAACTCGTCATCGAAGCCATCCTCGAGGGCTACCGGCACGAACACCGCATCCTCGCCGAAGGCGCTCCCCCCGACCTCGACGCCGACATGTTCACCGAACTCTTCACCCGCGCGCAGACCGACGGCAAACTCGGCGTTGGGGTAGACGTCGCCCATCTCGCCTACCTGGCCCAGACACTGGTGAGCGAGGGCGCCAGACACTGGGCCGCGGGCGCGTTCGGCGACCGGTCGTTCGCCGACGTAGTCACCGCCGACATCTGCACGCTCATCAATGGATACGCACCCCGATAGGCAAGGAGGCCACATGTGGGACTTTGAAACCGACCCCGATTACCAGGAACTGCTGGACTGGGCGAATGCATTCGTGCGCGACGAGGTCGAACCGCTCGACCTGATCTGGCCGCACCTGCAGTTCACGCCACTTTCGGACACCAGACGCAAGGTCGTCGATCCCCTCAAGGAGCAGGTACGCCAGAAGGGTTTGTGGGCAACGCATCTCGGCCCCGAGTTCGGCGGACAGGGCTTCGGTCAGCTGAAGCTGGCGCTGCTCAACGAGATCCTCGGACGTTCGCAGTGGGCACCCATCGTCTTCGGCTGTCAGGCGCCCGACACCGGCAACGCCGAGATCATCGCCCACTACGGCACACCGGAGCAGAAGGAGCGCTACCTGCGGCCGCTGCTCGACGGCGAACTGTTCTCCAGCTATTCGATGACGGAACCTCAGGGCGGCGCGGACCCCACTCAGTTCAAGACGAGCGCGGTACGCGACGGGAACGACTGGGTCATCAACGGCTGGAAGTACTTCTCGTCCAACGCCAATACGGCGTCGTTCCTCATCGTGATGGTGGTGACCAACCCGGACGTCAGCGCCTATCAGGGCATGTCGATGTTCCTGTTGCCCACCGACACTCCCGGGGTGAACATCGTCAGAAACGTTGGCCTGCACGGTGAGCGCGACAACCAGGGTAGCCACGCGCTGATCCACTACGAGAACGTGCGCGTGCCGGATTCGGCGCTGCTCGGCGGCGAGGGGCAGGCGTTCGTCATCGCGCAGACCCGCCTCGGTGGCGGCCGGATTCACCACGCGATGCGCACCATCGGCCTGGCACAGAAGGCGATCGACATGATGTGCGAGCGCGTGCTGAGCCGCGAGACCGCAGGCAGCCTGCTGGCCGACAAGCAGACCGTGCAGGGTTACATCGCCGACTCCTACGCCCAACTCAAGCAGTTCCGGCTCTTCGTGCTCTACACCGCCTGGGAGATCGACAAGTACAACGACTACAAGTTGGTGCGCAAGGACATCGCCACGGCCAAGGTCCTGATGCCGACCGTGCTGCACGACATCGCTTGGCGGGCAATGCAGGTGCATGGTGCGCTCGGCGTCACCAACGAAATGCCGTTCCTGGGCATGGTCACCGGGGCCGCCGTGATGGGGTTGGCCGACGGGCCCACCGAGGTGCACAAGACGACCGTGGCCAAGCAGGTGCTGCGCGACTACGAAGCCAGCGACGACGTGTGGCCGACCGAATGGATACCGCGCAAACGCGACGCGGCCAGGGCCAGGTTCGCCGAGTACCTCGAGCTCGAAGTGGGCAACCAGTGAACGAGCCGGCACTCGACACCGCGCGCCTGGCCGACTGGATGGACGCGGCCGCGCTGCCGGGCAAGGGCGAACCCTTGCAGACGCGCTTCCTCTCCGGCGGAACTCAGAACGTGATCTACGAGCTCACCCGCGGCGACGACCGCTGCGTCATTCGGATGCCACCGCCCGGTGCACCGCAGGACCGCGACAAGGGCATCCTGCGGGAGTGGCGCATCATCGAGGCGCTCGACGGTACCGACGTGCCACACACCAAAGCGGTCGGCGTGTGCGAGGACGCCGGCGTCCTCGGTCGCCCGTTCTACCTGATGGGCTTCGTCGACGGGTGGTCCCCCATGGACACCCACGGCACATGGCCCGAGCCCTTCGACGGTGACCTCGAGGCCCGTGCCGGGCTGAGTTACCAACTGGCGGAGGGCATTGCGCTGTTGTCGAAGGTGGATTGGAAGGCCAAGGGCCTGTCCAACCTCGGCCGTCCCGACGGGTTTCACGAACGCCAGGTCGACCGGTGGATCGGGTTTTTACAGCGCATCAAGAAACGCGACCTGGACGGGCTCGACGTGGCCACCGACTGGCTCAAGGCGCACGGCCCGCTGGACTTCATTCCCGGCTTGATGCACGGCGACTACCAGTTCGCCAATGTGATGTACCGCCATGGTGCGCCTGCCCAGTTGGCCGCCCTCGTCGACTGGGAGATGGGCACCGTCGGTGATCCGAAACTCGACCTTGGCTGGATGGTGCAGAGCTGGCCCAGCGATGACGGCGCGACCGGCGAGATGAACTACGTCGACATGCGCGGCATGCCCTCGCGCGACAAGGTGGTCGCCCACTATGCCCAGGTGTCGGGCCGTCAAGTCGACGACTTGGACTACTACCTGGTACTGGCCAAGTGGAAGCTCGCGATCGTCTTGGAGCAGGGATTCCAACGCGCGGGCGACGACGAGAAGCTGCTCGCCTTCGGGCCGGTGGTCAGTGACCTGATGGCCTCGGCGGCCGAGCTCGCCGAGTCGACCGACTACCGGGGCTGAGCGACCGGTGCGGGCCGCAGTCTGCCCGGAATTCGGCCCGCCCGAGGTGATCAGGATCGAGGAACGGCCGTCGCCGACACCGGAACCGGGACAGGTGCTGGTGCACGTGCAAGCCGCGGCGGTGAACTTTCCCGACGTGCTGCTCGTCGCGAACCGATACCAGATCAGCGTGCCGCCACCGTTCGTGCCGGGCAGTGAGTTCGCCGGCGTGATCGATGAGGTAACCAGTGACACCGCGGGTTTCGCCGTCGGTGACCGGGTGACGGGCACCGGGCTCTTCGGCGCGTTTGCCGAACGGGTCGCGGTCCCCGTGGCTGGGCTGAGCCGGATCCCCGACGGCATCGACTCCCCCACCGCGGCGGCCTTCGGCGTCGCCCATCGCACCGCCTATCACACTCTGCGGTCGGTGGCGCGTGTGTCCACCGGCGATGAGCTTGTCGTCCTCGGCGCGGGCGGCGGCGTCGGCTTGGCCGCGGTCCAGCTGGGCGTCGCGCTCGGCGCCAGGGTCACGGCGGTTGCGTCCTCCAGCGAAAAGCTGGCGGTGGCAAAAAGTTACGGCGCCACCAGTCTGATCAACCACCGCGACGTCGACTTGCGCGCCGGGCTACGGGATTCGCTGCCCGACGGCGCGGATGCCGTCGTCGATCCGGTCGGTGGCGATCTCTCCGAACCGGCACTGCGGTCGCTGCGCCGCGGCGGCCGCTTCGTCACCGTCGGCTACGCCTCGGGAGTGATCCCCCGGATCCCGCTGAACCTGGTACTGGTCAAGGGAATTCAGGTTGTCGGCTTTCAGTTCCAAGACGTGCCCGCCGCCGAGTTCGGCCGCAACGAAGACGAGCTCAGGACACTTCTGACGACTGGACGCGTGCGGCCGCACGTCGGGGCGTCCTACCGCCTGGACGACACCGCCCGCGCACTTCGTGAGGTCGCCGACGGTCACGCCATCGGCAAGGTCGTCATCAACGTCAGCTGGCGGGGATGAGGTCCGCAGCCACCGAGGGTCGGGCCATGACCCCGCAGCGGAACGTCTCGGCATCACCGACGACCGCGACGGGAGGATCGATGGCGGCGAGCGCCTGGGCCTTGAAGGCGCGGGCGGCCGCGCTGAGCTGATGACGGACCGAGCCGACGGTGTCGTCGAGTTCCTCGGGCCAGTGCTCGCCCCACAGCGTGACCTCGGTCAGCCCCTGGTCGAGTGCATTGAGCACCCCTTGGCGGACCCGCGCGTCGGCGGAGAAGAGCTCCGAGGCGACGGCGACGGTCTGCGGGTGGGGTCGGTCGGCCCACATCTCCAGCGCGCCCTCGAGGTCCTGGGTGTCGACACCGAGGATCTCCAGCGGGCGCAGATCCTGGGCACCGTCGATGAGCACCGTCACGTCCCAGCCTGCCATCACGCGGTCGACGAGCCAGCCGCCCGCGAACCTGACGACCTCGGGGACGCTGGGGGAAACCACGTCGAGCCGATACCTCATGTCTTGCTCCTGTCCACCGGTTCGAAGTCTCGGGCGAGCATCTCCGCGTATCCCTTGAAGACGTCGGCCAGGGGTATCGAAGGATCGAGCAGCCATGCGGTCTCCATTCCATTGGTGAAAGCGAGGATTTCCACGGCCTTGATGGCGGGGTCGAAGTCCTTGCGGTAGGTGCCGGCCTTCTGCGCGCGTCCGATCAGTTCGGCGACGATGTCCACCGCGGCCTGTTGTCGCTTGACCAGGCGATCGTGCAGAGGGGCATCCGGGGCGATGTTCTCGATCAGCAGCACCGTGAAGGTGCCCACCAACTCGGGTGCGCGGTGGAACCGCTCGGCGACCTTGCAGATCTCGGTGACCAGGTCGCCCGATCGGTCGGCGTGCTCGTCGTCGTCGTTGTCACGCGCATCGAGGACGGCGTTGAGCAGGTGTTCCTTGGATTCGTAGTGGTGCAACAGCCCGGCGGGGCTGACTCCGGCCTCCCTGGCGATCTGGGCGAGCGAGGTGTTGCGCCACCCGTTGCGCGCCAGCAGACGCTCCGCGACCTCGAGAATGCGGACCTTGCGGTCATCGCCCTTCGCGAGCAACGTCGCGTACGGCCTCGGAGATTGCGCCAAAGCGGACACCGAACCCCTTCGTTCGAACCAACCTAGTGAACACACAGTAGGTAGGTTTGGCCGCTGTGACAAGGGTCTCAGTGAAGTTGAATCCTCGACGGGCGACTAGAGGCCGAGCGACTTGGCGATCATCACCTTCATGACCTCGCTGGTGCCCGCGTAGATACGGGCCACCCTGGCATCGGTGTACAGCCGGGCGATCGGGTACTCCATCATGTAGCCGTAGCCACCGAACAACTGCAGGCAGCGGTCCACCACCCGTTGCTGCATCTCGGTGCAGAACAGTTTCGTGCGTGCAGCGTCGGCGCCGGACAACTCCCCTTCGACGTGGAGCGTGATCGCGCGGTCCAGCATCGCCTGCGCGGCCTCGACCTCTGTCGAGCACGCGGCGAGCTCGAACTTGGTGTTCTGGAACGACGCGACGGGCGTGCCGAACGCCTTGCGGTCCTTGGTGTAATCGATGGCCGCGGTGATCGCCGAGCGAGCCTGCGCCACCGAGCCGACGGCCACGGTCAGGCGCTCCTGCGCGAGGTTGTGGCCGAGATAGCCGAAGGCTTCGCCGACCTCCCCCAGCACGTTGGCGGCTGGGACGCGGACGTCGACGAAGGAGAGCTCCGCGGTGTCCTGGACCTTGCAGCCCATCTTCTCCAACTCGCGGCCCCGCGTGAAGCCGGGCATGCCGTCCTCGACGACGAGCAGGGTCAGCCCCTTGCGCCGGTTGTCCGGGTCGGTCGAGGTGCGAGCGACGACGACGACGAGATCGGCCTGCATGCCGCCGGTGATGAACGTCTTCGCACCGTTGACGACGTAGTCGTCGCCATCGCGAATTGCCGTGGTGCGCATACCCGCAAGATCCGAGCCAGTACCGGGTTCGGTCATCGCCACGGCGGTCAGCAACGTCCCTGCCGCAAGGCCGCGGAACCAGCGCCCTCGCTGCTCTTCGTTCGCGTAGTGCAGGAAGTACGGCAGAATCACCTCGAGCTGGGTGCGCACGGTCGACAGGGTCACCAGCGCCCGCGCCGCCTCCTCCTGAAGGACGACGTTGTAGCGGTAGTCGGGCATGCCGCCGCCGCCGTACTGCTCGGGGATCGCCATGCCGAGCAGCCCCAGCTCCCCCATCTGCTTGAACACGTCGCGCGGCAGGCGACCGCCCTTCTCCCACTCGGGGTAGTGCGGCACGACCTCCTTCTCGACGAATTCGCGGGCCAGCTGACGGAATGCCTCGTGGTCCTCGTCGTACAAGTCCCGGCGCATCTGCGCCCCCTTTCAATGCCTAGGCGATGAGTTCGACGAGCGTGGCGTTCGCGGTGCCGCCGCCCTCGCACATGGTCTGCAAGCCGTAGCGAATTCCGTTGTCGCGCATGTGATGAATCATCCGGGTCATCAGAACCGCACCCGACGCTCCGAGCGGGTGGCCGAGCGCGATCGCGCCTCCGAGCGGGTTGAGCCGGGCCTCGTCGGCACCCGTTTCGGCCAGCCACGCCAGCGGCACCGGCGCGAAGGCCTCGTTGACCTCGTACACGCCGACCTCGCCGATGCCGACGCCCGCCTTGTGCAGCACCTTGTCGGTGGCGGGGATCGGCCCGGTCAACATGAGTACCGGATCGGCGCCCGTGACCGCTCCGGCGCGGTAGCGCACCAACGGTGTCAGGCCCATGTTCACGGCGTTCTCCGCAGTGGTCACCAGCAGCGCGGCGGCGCCGTCGGAAATCTGCGACGAGTTGCCGGCATGGATGACACCGTCTTCGGTGAACGCAGGCTTGAGCCCGGCGAGCTTTTCCACCGTCGTCCCGCGTCGGATGCCCTCGTCGGCAGCCACCACGTCGCCATCGGTGAAGACGGGCACGATCTGATCGGTGAAGGCGCCCGCATCCTGCGCCGTCGCCGCCCGCTCGTGGGATTGTGCGGAGTACTCGTCGAGGCGCGTGCGCGAGAGGTTCCACTTCTTGGCGATCAGCTCGGCCGAGATGCCCTGGTTGAACGAGAAGTCGTCATACCGGGCAAGCACTTTCGGGCCGTACGGCATGCCGGTGGAACGGGCCGAACCCAGCGGTACGCGACTCATCACCTCGACACCACCCGCGACGACGACGTCCTGCTGACCCGACATCACCGCGTGCACGGCGAAGTCGAGGGCCTGCTGGCTCGACCCACAGGCGCGGTTCACCGTGGTGCCAGGGATGTGTTCCGGCCAGCCCGCCGCGAGCACGGAGTAGCGGCCGATGTTGCTCGACTGGTCGCCGACCTGCGAGACGCAGCCCCAGACGACGTCGTCGATCACAGCGGGATCGACCCCGGTGCGCTCAGCGAGCTCGGTCAGCACGATCGCAGACAGATCGGCGGCGTGCTGTGCGGATAGCCCGCCGTTGCGCTTGCCGACGGGCGTGCGCACGGCTCCGACGATGACGGTCTCACGCATGGCCAGTTCGCCTCTTCTCTTCGTTCATCACCGGTCGGACTGCTCCGATCTGGGCGGTACCGCCCATTCGCCGGTGAACTCGGCTCGTCGCTTCGCGGCGAAGGCGGCGTAGGCCTCCCCCGAGTCTGCCGTGGCGAAGTTACCCGGCTGGGCGCGGGCCTCGTTCGCCAACGCCTGCTGCAGCGTGGCGTTGGCGCCATCGTTGAGAAGCGCCTTGCTCTGTGCCAACGCGAACGGCGGCCCGGCCGCCAACCGGCCGGCCAGGTCGTCGACGAAGGCGTCGATCTCGTCGGCCGGCCTGACCCAGGTGACCAGACCGAGCTGGTGCGCCTCCGCGGCGTCGATCATGTCCCCGAGCAGCACCAGCCGCTTGGCCTGCTGCAGCCCGACGAGTTTGGGCAGCAGCCACGACCCACCGAGGTCCACCGACAGTCCGCGCTTGGCGAAGATCTGGCAGAACCGCGACTCGGGCGTGGCCACCACCAGATCGCAGCCGAGCGCCAGGTTCCAACCCGCGCCGACGGCGACCCCGGTCACCTTCGCGATCGTCGGCACGGCCAGTTCGTGCAGGGCGAGCGCCACGTCGGAGAGCCGGTGCAGCTTGTACCGCGGATGGATGTTCTCGCCGGTGCCGATGTCGGCGCCCGAGCAGAATGCCTCGCCTGCGCCGGTGATCACCACGACGCGCACGCGGTCGTCGCGCCCCGTCGCGCGCAGCACGTCGGCAAGGTCCCGCCACAGTCTGGCGTCGATCGCATTCTTGCGGTGCGGCCGGTTCAGGGTCAGGGTGCGGACGCCGTCTCGATCGTCGACCAACAGGACGGGTTCGTGGGTGTTCACGAGTAGGCAGGCCCGATCGCGCCCTCGGCCCGCAGTGCGGCGATCTCGTCGGGTGACAGGCCCAGTTCCTCGAGCACCGCGTCGGTGTGCTCACCGAGGCCGGGCACAGCGCCCATCGGCGGCTCGAAGCCCTCGATGACGGGAGGGGGCAGCAGTGCGGCGATGTCGCCCTTCGGGGAGCCCACCGAGCTCCACCGCTCCCGGGCGACCAGATGCGGATGGCGCACGACTTCGCTCGGCAGGTTGTAACGCGAGTTCCCGATGCCCGCGGCGTCGGCAGTTTTCTGGATCTCGACGAGATCGTGCTGGCTGCACCATGATGCGATGGCCTGGTTGATCTCGTCCCGGTGCGCGCAGCGGTCTGCGTTGGTGCGGAAGCGACGATCGTCGGCAAGGTCGGGCCGGACGATGATCTCGCGGGCGAGCCGTTGCCATTCGCGGTCGTTGGTGGTGCCGAGCACCACGGTCTGGCCGTCGCGGGTGGGAAACCCGCCGTACGGTGCGACCGCGGGCGCACTGACGCCGAGTGGCTGCTGATCGATGCCGGTGTGCTGGGTGTAGGTCAGCTGGTATCCCATGATGTCGGTCATCACGTCGAACAGGCTCAGTTCCACGGCGGGCGCCGCGACGTCAGTGCGTCCACCCCGTGCCACCAGCAGCGCCATGATCGACAGGGCGGCATACAACCCGGTGGTGAAGTCGGCCATCGCAGGCCCCGGCTTAGCGGGCATGTCCGGGTAGCCCGTGACGGCGCACGAGCCCGACTCCGCTTGCACCAGAAGGTCGTACGCGCGTTTGTGCGAAATGGGCCCACCGGGGCCGTACCCGTCGATCTCGACAGGGATGACGCTCGGGTGGCGCACCGCAAGGTCGACGCGGCCGAGGCCGAGGCGCGCCGTCGCCCCCGGCGCGAGGTTGGAGACGAAGGCATCCGCCCCGTCCAGCAGCTTGTGCAGGACGTCAAGGCCCGCGGGTGACTTCAGGTTGAGCGTGACCGACTCCTTGCCCCGGTTGCACCAGACGAAGTGCGCCGCAAGACCATCGGGGCCATTGACCACGTCGTCGTAGTCCCTGGCGAAGTCACCGCCGTTGGGATTCTCCACCTTGATGACACGGGCGCCGAAGTCGGCGAGCACGCGGCTGCAGATCGGGGCTGCGACCGCCTGCTCCATCGCGACGACCGTCACTCCAGCGAGCGGGCCTGAGGGCATAATGATCCCCCGGTCGCTTCGCTCCTGCCCGCCGGTCACATCACCATGCCGCCGTCGACGGGCAGTACCTGACCCGTGACGTAGGAGGCGGCATTGGAGGCGAGGAAGACGAACGCGCCGGCAATCTCGTCGGGATCGGCCCAGCGCTGCAACGGGATTCGACGCATCATGTTCGCCGAGAACTTCTCGTTGGTGCGGATGGTCTCGGTCATCGGCGTCACTGCAAGCGGCGCCAAGGCATTGACCAGGATGTTCTTGCGCGCCAACTCGCGGGCCAGCGACTTGGTGAAGCCGATTATGCCCGCCTTGGCCATCGAATAGTTGACCTGTCCGAGCGTGCCGGTGATGCCTGCCGCCGAGGTGACGTTGATGACGCGCCCGGTGCCGTCGGAGGCCAGGAACGGCAGCGCCGCCTGGGTGACGCGGAAGGCGCCCATCACGTGGATGTCGAGCAGGCGGTCCACGTTCTCCTCGCTGATGTCGGCGAACATCGCGGGCGCGGTGACACCCGCGTTGTTGACGACGATGTTGAGCACGCCGCCGGTCATCGCCGCCGCCTGCGCGGCGGCGGCATCGGCGGACCCGCGGTCGGAGACGTCGAGCGCGGCACTCTCTGCCCTGCCGCCGTCGGCCGAAATGCCCTCGGCCACAGCGGCTGCGGCGTCCTTGTCGAGGTCGGTCACCAGGACTGCTGCACCGGCGGTGGCAAGGGCCCTGGCGACGGCGGAGCCGATTCCGCCCGCGGCACCTGTGACCAGGGCGGAGCGTCCGGTCAGGTCGAACAGTGGGTTCGCAGTCATCAGTAACTCCTTGGCAGACCGAGGACGTGAGAGCCCAGGTAGTTGAGGATCATCTCCTGGCTCACCGGGGCGATCTTCATCAGGCGTGACTCACGGAAGAACCGGGAGATGTTGTACTCCTCCGAATAGCCCATGCCACCGTGCGTCTGCAAAGCTCGGTCCGCCGCGGCAAATCCCGCGTCGGCACAAAGGTACTTGGCCATGTTGGCTTCACGTGCGCACGGCTTGCCGTTGTCATACAGCCAGGTGGCCTTGCGCAGAATCAGCTCGGCGGCGTCGAGACGCGCGAGCGAGTCGGCGAGGGGGAACTGGATGCCCTGGTTCATCCCGATCGGCCGGTCGAACACGACGCGTTCCCTTGCGTACTTGACCGCCCGGTCCAGCGCCACCCGTCCGATGCCGAGCGCCTCGGCCGCAATGAGCATCCGCTCGGGGTTCAGGCCGTGCAGGATGTAGTTGAAACCCTGGCCCTCCTCACCGATTCGATCCTCGACGGGCACCCGCAGATCGTCGATGAAGAGCTCGTTGGAGCTGACGGCGTTGCGGCCCATCTTCTTGATCGGGTGGATGTCGACGTGCGCGCGGTCCAGATCGGTCAGGAACAGCGACAGGCCGTCGGTCTTCTTCGTGACCTCGTCGTACGGCGTGGTGCGAGTCAGCAGCAGGATCTTCTCTGACTCCAGCGCCTTCGAGATCCACACCTTGCGCCCGTTCACCACGTAGTGGTCGCCAGCCCGATCGTGACCGCGCTTGGCGAAGGTGGTGATGCGCGAGGTATCAAGGCCCGCACCGGGTTCGGTGACACCGAAGCAGACGTGCAGATCCCCGTTGACGATCCGGGGTAGCGTGGCCGCCTTCATCTCGTCGGACCCGAACACCACGACGGGCTGCATGCCGAAGATCGACAGGTGGATGGCGCTGGCCGCGTTCATGGCACCGCCCGAGCGTGCGACCTCCTCGGCCAGGATCGTCGCCTCGGTGATCCCGAGACCATGACCACCGTATTCCTCGGGGATGGTCATGCCGAGCCAGCCGCCGGAGGCGATGGCATCGTAGAACTCCTGGGGGAATTCGTGCCCCAGGTCCTTTTCCATCCAGTACTGGTCGTCGAACTTCGACGCCAATTCTGCGACGGACTTGCGGATCAGTTGCTGATCCTCGGTCAGCTCGAAGTTCATTCCGCCGGTCACTGCATTCTCCTACACGTTGAAATCGTTACGGCACAACCAAATGCGCCGGTGCCTCGACGAACCCGCCGCACCGGTGCAGTGTCGGCCTGCGTGTCCGGCTAATCCTTGGCTTGTCCTCTAGTCCTTGTTGCCCGTGAGTTCCTTGGCGTTCGCCGCGAAGTCGGCGAAGTTGGCGCCACCGTGATCGTGCTTGCTCAGCGCCTGGACGGTCACGTCGTGCCCTTCTGCGGCCTTGCGCAGGGCACCGATGGTGGCCTGTTCGCGGGTGATGTGGGTGAACGGGCCGAAGTGATACCACTTCATGGCGTTCTCGAAAGTCATCTTGTTGATCTCGTCGTCGGGCACGTCGTTATCGGCGAAGGCGGTGCCGAGCTCTTCAGGCGCACCGGGCCACATGGAATCACTGTGCGGATAGTCCATCTCCCAGGCGATGTTGTCGATACCGATGTCGTGGCGCAGCCTGACACCGACCGGGTCGCTGATGAAACACGTCAAGAAATGCTCGCGGAATATCTCCGAAGGCAGCTTTCCGCCGAAGTCCTGCAACGTCCACGTCGCGTGCATGTCGAATGTGCGGTCGATCCGGTCAAGGAAGTAGGGGATCCATCCCGTCCCGCCCTCGGAGAGCGCGATCTTCAGGTCGGGGTAGTCCTTGATCGGCCGCGACCACAGTAGATCGG
>JAOPWT010000394.1 GCA_025965555.1 Mycobacterium sp. | reverse complement strand
CCTTCCACGCCTGCTCCGCGGGGTCGTCACGGCTGCCGTCGTCGACACACACCACGTTGTCGAACACCAAACGAACGTCGGCGACCACGTCGGAGATGACGGTCGCCTCATTGAAGGCGGGGATGACGATCCATACGTCTTCATAACGGCTGTCGTACCGGTTGCCTCGCATGTCGATGCGACAAAACTACACGGTCACCGGGCAGGCACTCTGGCAAGCGCGGCCACGTGTACGGCGATTCCGACCAGCGGACCGCACATTAGCGCCACGACGGTGCGGGTCTCCAGGGGCAGAGGCAGGAGTAGCAGCAGAGTCGACGCCAGCGTCGCGCCGATCCAGCCGACCGCGTAGGCCCGGTGCTGCGCCGCGGCGACCGTCGCGGCACCGGTCAGCGTCAGAAGCGCGATCATCACGGCGGCGGTGGTGAACCACGCCAACAGCGCCCCGCCCAGCTGGTAGTCGGGGCCGAACGCGGTGCGTAGCAGCCACGGCCCCAGCAGCCCCGCGACCAGTACTGCCGCGGCACCGAGAACCGCCAGCACCGTCACCGGCGCGATCAGCGAGCGCAGGCGCCGGTCGCGTTGGTCGACGAAGTGCGCGATCAGATTGCCCTGCATGGCGGTCAGGGGTACCAACAGCGGTGCGCGGGTCAGGGTCACCGCGAGGATGACGACACCGCCCGCCGCCCCGAGGTCCGCCGACGTGGCCTTGAGCAGCACCGGAAAACCCATGATCAGGATCGCGCTGGCCCCCGCCGCCGCGATCGAGTGCGACGCGCCGCGCAGAAACACCGCAGTCGTGCCGGAGGTGACGAGCCGGGCCGCGGCGCGAGACGACGGGGAGGCGAGCAGCAGCAGCAGCCACGCGATCGCCCCCGCGACCGTCGCCCACAGATAGCCGACGAGGCCCCAGCCGAGCAGGAACGTGATCGTCGCGACGGTCACCCGCATGGCGGCGTCACCGACGATGAGCGCCCCGTACTGCGACCAGCGGTCGACCCCGGCGAGCATGCCCAGCAGCGTGGCGTGCAGGCAGAACCCGGCCAGCCCGCCCGCCAGCAGGGCGACACTCAGCAGCCGCGACTCGGCGAACACGTGCCAGGACCACAGCGGCGACGTGCCCACGATGGCCGCGGCCGACACCACGCCGACTCCGGCCGCCACGCGAATCGGGCTGGAGCGGGGTTCCGCGACGAGCACCAACTCCCTGGCCTGGCGAACCTCGCGCGTCGACTCCTGAAGCAATCCGTTGGCGGCGCCTGCGAACAGTCCGAAGGCACCCCAGAACACCGCGAACACCGAGAAGCCCGCGGGTTCCAGGTCCCGCGCGGCGAGATAGAGCACCGCATATCCGCACAGCGCGCTGATGACGGTCGCTGCGCCGACCCGGACGACGCTGCTCCTGGTGACGGGTCCACGGGAGGGATCAGCGGGGACAGTGGCCGCGCCGTCGGTCACAGGTCGGGGACGTCCGTCGAGTACAGCCACGCCTGCCAGAGCGGACGCAGTGATTCGTCGGCATAGTTGGCGGCCAGCCCGGTGAAGTCGTCGGTGACGGCCGTGGCGTGGCGGTGCCGGGTGGCCCAGTCCTTGAGCAGCTTGAAGAAGTTCTCGTCGCCGATCGTGCCCCGCAGCACGTGCAGGGTGAGCGCACCGCGCTTGTAGACCCGGTCGTCGAACATGTCGCGCGGTCCCGGATCGGACAGCAGGAGGTTCTGCGACGAGGTCCGCAGCCGGTGGTGGTAGTGATGGGCGTGTTCATCGGCGGTGCGGCCACCCGACTCCTCGGACCACAGCCATTCGGCGTAGCAGGCGAAGCCCTCGTGCAGCCAGATGTCGCGCCAGCGCCGTGCGGTGACCGAGTTGCCGAACCACTGGTGGGCGAGCTCGTGGGCGATCAGCCTCTCCGCGCTGCGCTCACCGTCGCAGTGATTGGCGCCGAAGATCGAGATACCTTGCGCCTCAAGTGGAATCTCCAGATCGTCGTCGGTCACGACGACGGTGTAACCCGCTGCGAGCGGATAGGGGCCGAACAACTTGACGAAGAGCTTCATCATCTGGGGTTGACGCCCGAAGTCGTGCTCGAAGTTCTTCTGCAACCGTTGCGGCAGAACGGCATTCATCAGCACGGGTGACTTGGCGAGTCGCTGTTGTTCGTACGGGCCGATCTGCAGGGTGATGAGGTACGTCGAAGTGGGTTCGGGTTGCTCATAGGTCCAGGTCGTCATGGCGGCCCTGGTCCGGCGCGACTTCAGTTCGCCGTTGGCCAAGGCGTAGTAGGGATTCTCGCAGGTGATCGCCACCCGGTAGCTCGCCTTGCTGCTCGGATGGTCGTCGCACGGAAACCATGACGCGGCACCGTTGGGCTGACCGGCGACCAGTGCGCCGCTGGTGAGCTCCTCGAATCCCACTTCGCCCCAGAGGGATCGGATGGGTTTGGGACTGCCGGCGTAGCGCACGGTGATCAGCAGCGCCGCGCCTGCGGGCAGCGCCGAGGACAACGTGATGTTCAGCTTGCCCCGCGTGCGGCCGAAGTTCGCCGGGCGATGGCCGTTGACCGAAACCTTGGAAACGGCAAGGGCATCCGAGAGGTCGAGGCTGAAGGTCTTCAACGACGCGAGCGTCACGGCGGTGATGGAGGCCGTTCCGGCGAGCCGGTTGATGTTGACCTTGTATACGACGTCGAGCTCGTAGCGCGACACACGGTAGCCGAAGTTGCCGTTGCTGGGAAGGTAGGGGTCGATGACGGGTGCAGTGCCCCTGGCCGACTTGATCCCCCGGTCGCTCCGCTCCTGCCCGCTGGACTTCTTGAAACGCGTCACGCGGCACTTACCCTGGCGTTCTTCGTCGGCTTGGACGCCGAGCCGGCACGCTTCCTCCGCTTCGGTCCCCACGGCGCGATGGGATTGCCCTGCCAGCGGGTCGACGGCGGCACCTCGTCGCCTCGCATCACCAGCGACGCGGGCCCGACGGTGGCTCCCGCACCGATCTTCGCGGCGGGCAGCGCCACGCAGTGTGGCCCCAGCGTCGCACCCTCGTCCAGGGTGACGGTGTCGAGTCGCATGATCCGATCGTGGAAGAGATGGGTCTGCACGACGCATCCTCGGCTCACCGTCGCGCCATCGCCAAGGGTGACGAGGTCCGCCTCCGGCAGCCAGTACGTCTCGCACCAGACGCCGCGGCCGATCGACGCGCCCAGCGCGCGCAGCCAGAGGTTCATCACCGGGGTTCCGCTCGCCGCCCGCGCGAACCAGGGTGCGGCGACGGTCTCGACAAAGGTGTCGGACACCTCGTTGCGCCACACGAATGACGACCACAGCGGGTGCTCGACGGCCTTGATGCGCCCCACCCACAGCCACTTGGCGAGCACCGCGATGGTGCCGGCCACCGCGCCGGTGACCAGCAGCACCAGGCCGCCCGCGAGCGAGGTCCACAGCCAACCGAATTGGAGGGCCAGTGCCTGGAGCCCGCCGAGCAACGCGACGCCGATCGCGAACGTGATGATCATCGGCAGCAGCCGGCAGGTCTCGACCATGGCGCGCAGGAGTTTGAGCTTGCGCGACGGTTGAAAGGTGCGCAGCGCGTCGGCCGCCGTCGGTTGCCTGCGGAGCCGGATCGGCGGGCTGCCCAGCCACGACGAGCCCGCCTTGGCCTTGTGCGGCGTGGCGCTGAGCACGGCGACGAGCCCGTCGTCGGGCACCCGCCTTCCGGGCTGGGTGATCCCCGAGTTGCCGAGGAACGCACGCTTGCCGATGGTCGCCGTGGCGACGTGGATCCAGCCGCCGCCAAGCTCGTAGGACGCGACCATGGTGTCGTCGGCCAGAAAGGCGCCGTCCTCGACGACGGTGAACTTCGGGGTCATCAGCGTCGTCGAGATCTCGGTTCCGCGGCCGATCTTCGCGCCGAGCAGCCGCATCCACCCCGGTGTCAGCAGGCTTGCGTAAATCGGGAAGAGATAGTTGCGGGCGGCGTCCATCAGCCGCTCGGTGGCCCACAGCTGCCAGCCGACCCTGCTGCGCACGGGGTGATAACCCTCGCGCAGCCCCAGTGCCATCGCCCGGACACCGAGCACCGTCAGCAGTGCGTAGACGAGCACGGCGACCAGGGTGGCGACCGGTGTCCACGCGAGCGCGGGCACGATCGCGTCGGTCAACGAGACGGTGTTGCGGACCGCCCAGCCCACCACCGCGAGACCCGCGCCGAGGGCCAGCAGGGGTACGGCGCCGAGCAGGATCGACGTCACGCCGAACATCGCCACCCAGAGCGGGGCGCGGCGCGGCCGCTCGTCGGGCCAGGGGTGGCGCGCCTTGCCCGACTTCATGGCGGGCGAGCCCTTCCAATACTGCCCGGCCTTCACCTTGCCCACCACGCCGGAGCCCGGCGCGACGTCGGCGTTCTTGCCGACCACGGCGCCAGGAAAAAGCGTGGTCCGCGCGCCGACGGTGGCGTCGTTGCCGACCGTGATCTCCCCGACGTGGAAGAGGTCACCGTCGATCCAGTGCCCCGTGAGGTCCACCTCGGGCTCGATGGAGCAGCGGTGGCCCAGCGTCAGCATTCCGGTGACGGGTGGGGACGAGTGCAGGTCCACGCCCTTGCCCACCTTGTTGCCGAGCGCGCGGGCGTAGTACACCAACCACGGTGCGCCCGCGAGGTTTCCGGCACCGCTCGCCTCGCCGAGACGCTCGGCGAGCCAGACCCGAAGGTGGACGGTCCCGCCGCGGCGGTAGGTCCCCGGTGCCAAGCCGCCGATCAGGATTCGTGCGCCGAGCACCGCGATCGTCATGCGGCCCAGCGGCGTGACGAAGACGATGAACCCGGCCAGCAGCAGCCACCAGTTCACTGTCACGGTCCACGGCAACGGCCACCACCGCGCGACGACGTCGTTGAGCAGCGCCAGCCAGACCACCCACTGCATGCCCGCCAGCGTGGCCAGCGGCACCGAACTCGCGATCTGTGCCAACTCCGTCACGCGGGAGACCGGTGTGACGACACGGGTCTGCACGGCGGGGGGCGGATCGAGTTCGTCGAGGTACCCCGCAAGCGATCCGAGCCGGGGATGGTCGTAGAGGTCCGCGACCGTCACCTCGGGGTAGCGCGCCCGCAGCGCAGCCACCAGTTGCGCCGCGGACAGTGAGCCACCGCCGAGCGCGAAGAAGTCCTCCTCCGGTCCGCCGATGGGGGCGGCGAGCACGTCGCGCCACAGCCCGGCCA
>JAOPWT010000033.1 GCA_025965555.1 Mycobacterium sp. | reverse complement strand
GCCACTAAGGGGCCCCGGCGTCACGTTGTTCGACGTGTTGCGTGCCACCGAGTTCGTCACCCCTGCGCTCGAGATCCTCGATGCCAGAGTGCAGATGTCGGATCCGGAGACCGGACACCTGCGGACCATCGTCGACACCATCGCCGACAATGCCGCCGATGCGGGTTTGGTCCTCGGCGGGCGCGTGGTGCGGCCGTTGGACGTCGACCTGCGCTGGGTGGCTGCGCTCTTGCTGCGCAACGGCATCATCGAGGAGTCCGGGGTGGCCGCGGCCGTCCTCAACCATCCCGGCAACGGCGTGTCGTGGCTGGCGAATCGGCTTGCTCCGCACGGCGTCTCACTCGAGCGCGGTGAGGTCATCCTGGCCGGCTCGTTCACCAAGCCGGTGTTCGCCGAGCCGGGGGACACCTTCGTGGCCGACTATGGGCCCATGGGCACGGTGTCGGTCGCCTTCGAGCGGGAGCCGAAGTGACGACCCAATGGGCGCAACGACTCACCGACGGCAGCCCTCGATTCGGGATGTGGCTGGCCTCGGGCAGCGGCTACGTCACCGAGGTCTGCGCAGGCTCCGGGATCGACTGGGTGCTACTCGACCAGGAGCACGCACCCAACGACCTGCGCAGCACCCTCGAGCAACTGCAGGTGCTCGCCGGCTACCCCGACGTCGACGTCCTGGTGCGGCCACCCGTGGCCGACCCGGTGCTGATCAAGCGGCTCCTCGACGTCGGTGTCCAGAACCTCATCGTCCCGATGATCGACGATGCCTCCGAGGCCGCTGCCGCGGTGGCTGCCACCCGTTACCCGCCCGCGGGCATTCGGGGAGTCGGCAGTGCGCTGGCGCGCGCATCCCGTTGGAACCGCATTTCTGACTACCTCGTCACCGCAGACGCCTCGGTGTCGCTGACTGTTCAGGTGGAGACGATCGAGGGCCTGTCGCACCTCGAAGACATCGCGGGCGTCGACGGAGTAGGCGCCGTCTTCATCGGTCCGGCCGATCTCGCGGCTTCGATGGGCAAGCTCGGCCAGCCCGAGCATCCAGAGGTGGTGGGCACCATAGAGGCTGCTCTCTCGACCATCGTGGCGCACGGAAAGAGCGCAGGGGTCAATGCGTTCAACGAGACGATCGCGCGGCGTTACGTGGCGGCCGGCGCGCGGTTCGTGCTAGTGGGAGCTGACGTCGCACTGTTGGCGCGTGGCGCCGAACGACTGGTCGCCACGTATCGCGAATCGGAGAAATGACCTTTGTTTCTGACTATCGTGTCACCTATACTTCCGGTTCATGGACCTCGACTTCACGCCTGACCAGATCGAGTTCCGTGACCAGGTCCGCACGTGGCTCGACGAGAACAAGCCAACCGAGCCACGCCCACGCGACGACGCAGGCATTCGCGAGTACGACCTGTCCTGGCAGCGCACCCAGGCCGACGGCGGCTGGGCCGGGATCGCGTGGCCGACCGAGTACGGCGGCAAGGGCCTGACCCTTCTGCAGCAGCTGATCTGGTACGAGGAGTACGCCGCGCGCGGCTTTCCCGGCATCGACGCCTGCTTCGTGGGCAACTCGCATGCCGGGCCAACCCTGATCACCAGGGCCACCGACGAGCAGAAGTCGTTCCACCTGCCGAAGATCCTTCGCGGCGAGGTGATCTGGTGCCAGGGCTTCTCCGAACCCGACGCCGGCTCGGACCTGGCGGCGCTGCGCACCAAGGCGGTGATCGACGGGGAACACCTGGTGGTGTCGGGTCAGAAGCTGTGGACCAGCTTCGCCACCGTGGCCGACTACCAGGAACTGTTGGTGCGCACCGACAACACCGGAAGCAAGCACACGGGCATCACGTGGGTGATCTGTGACATGCGCACGCCGGGCATCGACATTCGCCCGATCGAGACCATCGAGGGCGGCTCGGAGTTCTGCGAGGTGTTCTACGACGACGTCCGCATCCCGCTGTCCAACGTCGTCGGCGACGTCGGTGAGGGCTGGTCCGTCGCGATGGCCACCCTGTCCTTCGAGCGCGGCACCGCGTTCACCGCCAACCAGGTACGGCTGGCCAAGATCATCGAAGACCTCATCGACTACGCCCGCGACCACGTCGGCCCCGACGGCCGCCGACCGGCGATCGCCGACGATGACATCGCACGACGACTGGCCAGGGCGCGGGCGTCGGTGGCGTCGCTGCGCGCGCTGACTTACACCAACATCTGCGAGGCGATGAAGACCGAAACGCCGGGTCCGCGTGGCTCGATCGTCAAGCTGATGTATGCCGAACTGGCCAAGGAGATCGGCAAGTTGGGGATGGACATCGTCGGTCCCGCGTCGCTCCGCCACAGCTCGCGCTGGGACGTCGACGGCTGGGTGGGCTATTACTACTACAGCTTCTCCCAGGCCATCGGTGGCGGTACGTCCGAGATCCAACGCAACATCGTCGGCGAACGCGTATTGGGGCTGCCCCGATGAAATCCCTCAGGAGATGGCCGTGAATCTACTTCCCGGAGTTGAGCAGCTCGAAATCATCGCAGCGGCAAGCGAATTCCTGGCCGAGCGGCTGACCGTGGATGATATCCGCGCCAGCCGCGAGGCGGAAGTGATCGTCTCGGAAGACGTTTGGTGCGAATGCGCCGAGATGGGCCTGCTCACCCTTGGTCTCGATGAGGAGTCCGGCGGCTCGGGTCAGCCCTTCGACGACGAGGTGCTGCTGTTCGTCGAACTCGGCAAGCGGCTGGCGCCTGGCCCGTTCCTGGCCTGCACGCTGGCCGCCAGGGTGGCCGCTCGCTGCGGCGACGTCGCAATGGCCGAGCGGATCGGCTCCGGTGAGATTCGGGTTGCGCTCGCGGTGTTGCGCGGCGACGGCGACGTCCGGCCCATTAAGGGCACCTTCGACCTGTTCGAGCCCGCAGGTGCCTCCCACGCGCTGGTGGTGGCGCGCACCGGTGCCGCATTGGTGGATCTGGATTCCTTCGGTCCGCTCGCGCGCGTGCAGGCCGCGGACCCTGGCGTCCGGATGGCCTCGGCGACGGTGGAATCCGCCGAACCGCTGCACTGGCTGCCCGTCGAGGACGAGTGGATCTGGGGACGTGCGACGGTGCTCGCCGCGGCCTACCTCACCGGCCTGGCCGCCGCGGCGGCGGCGCTGGCCACCGAGCACGCCAAGACCCGCCAGCAGTTCGGCAAGCCGATCGGCGTCCACCAAGCCATCAAACATGCCTGCGTGGACATGGAGATCGCTGCCGAGGCCGCCCAGGCCCAGACGCTCTTCGCCGCGATCACGCTGGCCGACGGACGGGCCGATGCACTGCTGCAGGTGCTCTCGGCGGTGACGGTCGCCGGTTCGGCAGCCGTCGACAACCCCGCCGCGGGCATTCAGGTGTTCGGCGGAATGGGCTACACGTTCGAGAACGACATGCACCTCTACCTGAAGCGCGCCCACGTGTTTCGACATCTGTTCGGCGAGCCCACCGAAGTGCTCGCCGAACTGTTGGCCCAGGAGCGCGCCCAGTGAGTGGCGCCGTCGCCATCGCCGGGATCGCCCTCTCCGACGTCGGCCGCGTCGACGACAAGGGGCCCTACGAGCTGATCGCGCAGGCCAGCCGACGTGCGCTGGCCGACGCGGGGTTGAGCCCAGCCGACGTCGACGGGCTGGCCTCCACCGGACAGGGCACGCTGCCTCCGGTCGACGTGGGGGAGTACCTCGGACTGCGCCCGCGCTGGATCGATTCCACCGCCGTCGGCGGTGCGTCGTGGGAGGTGATGGCCGCGCACGCCGCGGACGCGATCACCGCTGGGCACGCCGAGGTGGTGTTGCTGACCTACGGGTCGACCGCCCGCTCGGATCTCCGAAAGGGACTGCGGGGCGCGAACATCAACTGGGGCGCTCGCGGCCCGCTGCAGTGGGAGGCGCCCTACGGGCACACGCTGATCTCCAAATACGCCATGGCCGCGCGGCGTCACATGCACACGTATGGCACCACCATCGAGCAGCTCGCCGAAGTCGCCGTGTCGGCCCGTTTCAACGCGGCCGACAACCCCGAGGCCTACTACCGGGACCCGATCACCGTCGACGACGTGCTCAGCGGCCCGATGATCGCCGACCCGTTCACCAAGCTGCACTGCTGCATCCGCAGTGACGGCGGCGCCGCGGTGGTGCTCGTCAGCGCGGAACGCGCCAAGGACCTGCGGAGCAAGCCGGTCTGGGTGCTCGGCTCCGGTGAGACCACCTCGCACATGCTCACCTCGCAGTGGGACGATCTCACCGTGGGCCCCGCTTCGGTCAGCGGGCCACTGGCCTTCGCCCGCGCCGGGGTCTCCCCGTCAGACGTGGACGTCGCCGAGATCTACGACGCATTCACCTACATGCTCCTGCTCACGCTCGAAGATCTCGGCTTCTGCGCAAAGGGCGACGGCGGCCCGTTCGTCGAGAAGGGATCGCTTCGGCTGGGTGGCGAACTTCCCACCAACACCGATGGCGGCGGGCTGTCTGCGTGCCACCCCGGCCAACGCGGACTGTTCCTGCTGGTGGAGGCGGCCCGTCAGCTCCGCGGGGAGTGCGGGCCGCGGCAGGTGCCCGACGCCAAGATCGCCTGCGTCAGCGGCACCGGCGGCTGGTTCTGCTCCAGCGGCACGGTGATCCTGGGCAGTGAGGAACCCTAGATGACCCCACCGCTGACCTCCGACGTCGCCGACACCCGGTCGATGTTGGAATTGGCGGCTTCCGTCCACGGCGACAGGGAAGCCTACGTCGAGCCAGGTGCACGGATCACGTTCGGGCAGTGGATCGGCCGGGCCCGCACGGTAGCGGCGCAATTCACCGCTCTCGGAATCGGCAAGGGCGACGTGGTGATGCTCTGGCTGCCGTCGGGCATCGACTACGCGACGTGTTACGCCGCGGCGGCGATGATCGGTGCCATCACGACGGGGCTCAATCCGCGCTTGGGCCGTCGCGAGGTCGAATCGATTCTGCACAAGACCGATCCCTCGTTGATCGTCGTCGACGGTAGCCTCGGCGCGTTGCCCATTAACGGATACCCCGTTCTGCGAAGGGAATTGCTCGGCAGCGACACGACGGGCTGCGCTCTGCCGCCAGTTGAGCTAGGTCGCCGTGACCCGGTGGCGCTGATCTTCACCAGCGGGACGACGGGAACACCGAAGGGCGCCGTCTACGACGCCGACCGGTTGGCGGCGGGAGCGGCGGCGGCGGGAGTCATGAGCGCGCCATACGACAGGCGCCTCACGTCCACGCCGTTCGCCCACGCCGGGTACATGTTCAAGCTGTGGGATCAGCTGGTGTGGGGCAGCGCTCTCATCGTGCCGCCGACCCCCTGGTCCTCACAGGGCATGTTCGACGTCCTGCGTGAGGAGCGGGTCACAGTGGCTGGGGCCGTGCCAACGCAATGGGCCAAGCTACTCGACATCGAAGCAGTGAGCCCGCAGACGTTGCCGCACTTGCGAATCGGCGTGGTGGCCACCGCACCAGCGCCGCCCGAGCTGCTCAGCCGCGTCGCCCAACGGATCGGCGTGCCTCTGGTCGTGCGCTACGCGATGACCGAGTGCCCGACCATCTGCGGCACGGAGCCCTCCGACGCCCCCGACATCCAGTTCCGTACGGTCGGAAGGCCCGCAGCGGGCATGGAGGTGCGCATTGCACCCGACGGTGGTGTCGAGGTCAGTGGCCCGTGCGTGATGCGCGGCTACTGGCGCAACCCGGAGCTCACCGCGGAGGTGCTCCGCGACGGCTGGCTACGGACGGGTGACATCGGGTCGCTCGGCGGCGATGGCAACCTCACCCTCATCGGACGCAGTGGCGACATGTACATCCGCGGCGGCTACAACGTGCATCCCGGTGAGGTGGAACGGGCGCTGGCCGGGCATCCTGGCGTGAAACAGGTTGCCGTGGTGGGTCGTTCCGCGGCCGTGATCGGGGAGCTCGGCGTCGCCTGTGTGGTACCGACCGATGTCACGGCACCGCCGACGCTTGCCGAGCTACGCGGCCATGCCGGGGGTGAACTTGCCGACTACAAGGCGCCCGACGAGTTGCTCATCGTCGACGACCTGCCTTTGACGCCGATGCTCAAGCCCGACCGGGCCGCCCTACGCGAACTGATCATCCAGCGCGACGCCGACATTCAGCGTCGCGAACGCGCTTATGGCTGATCGGGTCGCAGCGCGATGAACAGTCCCTCGGCCTCGGCGCAGAGGGTCTCGCCGCGAGTGAGCTCCGCGCGGAGGACCCGCTTGCGCCCCTGCTCGCTGACGAACCAGGCCCGCACCGAGAGCTCCTCGCCAACGGGTGTGATGGACCGAAAGTCCGTGTGCAGGTACGCAGTTCGCGACGGAGCGCGGTCCCCGGAGTTGGCGAGCCTGCCGAGCACCTCGTCGAACAGAAGTGGGATGGCCCCGCCGTGCACCGCTCCGCCACCGCCGAGGAAGTAGCGGCCGAACGTGACGGTGCCCGTGACGCTCTGGTGGTCACCCGCGACCGGAACGAAGTTGGGGGACATGGTCTGTCCGCGACCGGGTAGGTCGAGCCGCCTGGCGAAGATCTGACTTCGCTCGGGAACCGCGACGGGAGTCAGCCGATCGGCCCAGGCCTTGAGGTCCTGTGTGAGGGCCATGACGGTCGCCGGGTCCGGTGCGGCGGCGGCCACGTCGTCGAGAAACTCCCGCAGCGCTTCGACCATCTCGCCGTACTCGGCGCCGCCACCCGGATTGCGGACGGCCGGCTCCTGCCAGCTCCGCATGGCGGGGAATCCCCCCTGCTCCGCCGCTCGATCGGTCATGCCGGCCACCCTATCGCCATCGAGCGAAGACTAATGCATTGACATTAATATCGGCCGCTGCGATGCTGGCGTGGCGTGCGTCACAAGCACGCCGCGACGAGACCTGACTGCGCACCGTAGGGAGTGAACATGGCGGAAGTCGGTACGGCGTTTGACGGTCCGCTGGCCGGCCTGGTGGTGGTCGACCTGTCGACGACTCTGCCTGGCGCGCAGGCGACGCAGTTCCTCGCCGACTGCGGCGCCGAGGTGATCATGGTCGAGCCGCCCGACGGCAGTCCGCTGCGCGAGCTCGCGGGCTGGCCTGCACTTCTGCGTGGCAAGCGCAGCGTCACCCTCGACCTGCACGACGACGCCGATCTCGACCGGTTGCGGGGGCTGCTGCGGCGCGCCGACGTCATGGTGAACACCATGCGGCCGACCACCGCCGAGCGCATCGGTCTCTCCAACGACTCGTTGTCCAAGGCGTACCCGCGACTGGTGGTGGCGACGATCACCGGGTGGGGCTCCACGGGACCCTTCCGTGACTACAAGGGCTGGGAAGCCCTGGTGATGGCCAAGACCGGCGTCATGCACGAGAAGCGGGGGCTCGCGCAACGCCAAGGACCCGCCTACACCACCTTCGCGTATGCGTCCTGGGGTGCGGCGCAGGCCGCCGTGCAGGGCGTGCTCGCCGCGGTGCTCGAGCGGGACACCAGTGGACGTGGCCAGGTCGTCGAGACCAACCTGGTGACCGGCATGGGGTCGATGGATCCCTACAACTGGTTCTACGAGATGGTGCTCGATCGCTATCCGGGTGCATTCGAGCCGATGGACGCCGCATATGACGATCAGGGCCGCCCGCAGGCCTACCTCATCTACGCGCTTCTGGTCGCTCCGACCAAGGACGGCCGGTGGCTGCAGTTCGCTCAGGTGTCACCCAAGTTGATCGGGGCGTGGCTCACCGAGCTCGATCTGCTCGGCGAGCTCGCTGACCCGAAGTGGCACGGCTTTCCGATGCTGCCGACCGCCGAACTGCGCACCGAGTGGTGGGACATGATGATCGAGCGGGTGGGTGCCCGCACGCTCGCCGAGTGGCAGCAGGCGATGGCGGACAACCCCGACCTCAGCGGCGAACTGTTCCGTACGCCGGAGGACTCGCTGGATCACCCCCAGACCGCACACGAGGGTCGGTCGGTCACCGTGATCGATCCCGACCTCGGGCCCGTGCGGCAACCGTCGACCCTCATTCACGCCGACGGCAAGCCGCTGACCCGGCTGCGGCCCGCCCCGCGACTCGGCGAGCACAACGAGTTCCTCTCGATCACCGACCAGGTCGAGCCCGCGGCAGCAGCCGATGACGCCCCGGACGATCCGCCGCTCAAGGGTGTGACGGTGCTGGAGTTCGGCAGCATGTTCGCTGGCCCGTACGGCGCAACGCTGCTCGCCGATCTGGGCGCCCGCGTGATCAAGGTCGAGCCTCTTGCGGGCGACAACATCCGCAACCTGGTGGCGTTCCCGGAGGCGGGTGGCGCAAAGGTGTTGCAGGGCAAGGAAAGCGTCGCGATCGACTTCACCAAGCCCGAGGGACTCGAGCTGGTGTACGAACTCGCCAAGCGGTCCGACGTCGTGCTGCAGTGCTTCCGTGGGAAGGCCGCCGAGCGGGCGAGGATCGACGAGGCGTCGCTTCGGGCGGTCAATCCCGACCTCGCTTTCGTCACGACCTCGGGTTACGGCGTCGACGGCCCGTTCGCTCATCGCGCGGCCTACGCACCGTCGGTCGGTGCAGCATCCGGTCTGGCGCTGATCGACAGTCACGACACGGGGGAGGCGCCCATCGACCTGGACGACCTTCACCGCAGGGCGGTCAGGCTCCATGCGGGCGGAGCCGTTCCCGCCGTCCAATCCGACGGCATCGCGGCCCACGGCGTCGGTTCGGCACTGTTGGTTGCGCTGTATGCCAAGCGGCGCGGAAGGGCGCTGACGAACGCGGTCACCTCCATGCTCGGCACCGTGCAGCAGGCGATGATCGCTCACAACGCCAGCTACGCGTCGCGCCCGGCGAGCCAGGCCGCCGACGACCAGTTGTTCGGCATGACCGCTCTCTACCGGATGTACCGTGCGGCTGACGGTTTCGTATTCCTCGCCGCACCGTTGGCACGGGAGTGGCCCGCGTTGACCAAGGCGATGGCGCCGTACGTCGATCTCCACGCCGACGAGCGCTTCGCCGATGCAGGCTCCCGCACCGAGCACGACGACGACCTCATCGCGGCGCTGGCGCCGGTGTTCGCCATGAAGTCGAAATCGGAGTGGGAACAAGAGCTTTCGACCCAGGACGTGGGGTGCGTCGAAGTCGTCGAGGCCAACTCCGAACTCGTGCTGCAGACCGATCCGTACTTCGAAGCGGGTTATGCCGTCGAGGCGGTCAGTCCGATCTTCGAGGAGCACCGCCGGCTGGCCCCGCTGTGTCGATTCTCGCGGTCACGGACCACGCCCAATGCCGGGTGCACGATCGGTCAGCACACCGATGCGGTGCTGCGCGAGATCGGGCTCGATGACGACGCGATCTCCGAGCTGAGGGCCGAGGAGATCGTCGGCGGCTCATAACCTTCCCCCGCGAGCAGACGCAAATTCGCCCTCGCGACGGCGTGTCGCCGCTACTTTGCGTCTGCTCGCGAGGAATTGTCGGCGTCGGTGGACTCGGCCAGCAGGGCGCGGGTCTCGTAGGACACCGGCGCGGTGAGCATGCCGACCCAGGTGTCGACGTAGTTGTGCAGCTGCGCCTCGCTGAGTCCGTATCCGGACCGGGCGGCGGCGGCGAGCACGTTGATGAGGCTGATGTACAGCTGGAACGTTCGACCACGCCTGACTCGTTCCGGCAGATCCTGCAGCGCGGCGTCGACGAGTGCCTCGAGCTTCTCCTGTGTCCAGTCGTCGTCGACGTGATCTGGCCAATAGGCGCTGCGGGCTCGCGGATCCTCGACGAGACGGGCCAGGAAGGGCGCGAACATCTCGCCCGCGGCGATGCTGTTGGCCAGCGGGCGCACCAGCAGCCACACCACGGCGCGGGGATCTGCTTCCTTGCCCTGCTCGCGCATGCCCGCGAGCATCTTCTGGCGGTCGGTCCCCAGCGATGCCTGGCGGTAGGCGATCAGGGCCCGGATCAGGCCGTCGCGAGAGCCGAAGTGGTACCGGATGACCGAGGTGTTGGACTGTCCGGCCGCGAGCTGGATCTCCCGTAACGTCACGGCATCGATGCCGCGGGTCGCGAACAGTCGCTCGGCGACCTCCATCAGCATCACGCGGGTCGATTCGCCCGAGGCATTGCGCCTCCGCGCGCCGTCGGTGCTCAGCTCGGTCATTCATCCCTCCCGTTCCCCACCTAAGTCTTGCTGCGTTGCGACGCCACCGAAAATAATAATGCCAATGTATTAAAAATACTGGACTTGCCCGAGACTGGCTGACATCATCGGGTGAGCAACCGGCGCCATGGAGGACCTATGAGCATGATCTGGACGAATTCGGGTGACTCGCACTTCCTCGAGCCCGACGACCTGTGGCAGTCGCGGTTGCCTAAGGCCCTCGCCGATCTCACGCCGCGCGCCGAAAAAGACCCCGACGGGGAGTACGAGACCGTCTCGGTGGACGGGCAGATCTTCCGACGCAAACTGCCGTCGTCGGCCATGACGGCGTTCATCGAAGAGAGCATGAAACCGCAAGGCATTCGCGACGCGACGGCTCGGCTGGGGGATTTGGACAAGGAGGGTGTCTGGGGCGAGGTGATCTTCCCCTCGCTGGGCATGTGGGGATCGACCTTCCGCACGCCCGAACTGCTGAAGGCCTGCATGCGGGCCAGCAACGAGTGGGCGCTCGAGGAGATCTGCGCGGTCTCGCCCAGGTACGTGGTGACCGCTCAGGTATCGACCCTGGTGGTCGAGGATGCGGTCGAGGAACTGCACTGGGCCGCCGGGCAAGGTTTCAAGGCGGTCTTCCTGCCGACCACCCCGCATCCCAGCGCCCCCGACTGGCACCGCAAGGAGTGGGAGCCGTTCTGGGCCGCAGCAGAGGACGCCGGCATGGTCATTGCGTTCCACATCGGCACAGATCCGGTCGACATGACCGTGGGCGGCGCGTCGGGCGGCGCGGGGCAGGTCTACCGCGGACCCGGTGGCGCCATCATGAACTACACCGAGACGACGTTCTCCGGTCAGCGGGCCGCGATGAAGATGGTCGCCTCGGGTGCGTTGGACCGTCATCCCAACCTTCGGGTCCTGATCTCCGAGGGCGGGGCGACGTGGGTACCGTTCCTCGGCGACCGACTGCTCGAGGGTTACCGGCAGCATCACATGGCGGTCCGACCCAAGCTGACCCGCAGTCCCAAGGAGATCTTGTTCAGCCAGGTGTACGCCTCCTTCCAGCACGACGAGACCGCGGTCGCGGCCTATGAGCACATGGGCTACCGGAACGTGATGTTCGGCAGCGACTACCCACACATGGAGGGCACGTTCGGCCACACCCAGGACACCTTGAAGGGGTTGTTCGACGGCGTGAGCGACGAGACGCGACTACGCATCACCCAGGGCACGTTCTATGAACTGTTCCCCGACGTACCGCCCATCCCGGCCGAAAGCCTCTGAGCACGTGTCGGATTCGTCAGGCCTGCGCGACGTCGCCATCGTGGGCGTCGGCGCCACGCCGTACTACAAGCGCGGTGGGTCGCTACCCATGTCGATCACGGAGTTGGCCGGCGACGCCATCTTGGCCGCCTGCGCGGACGCGGGACTGAAGGCCGCCGACATCGACGGGTTTGCCTACTACTCGGGCGCCAGCGCCGGCTACACCGAGAAGATGGACACCGCCGACTTCATGGAGACCCTCGGCATTCCCGAGGTTCGGTTCACGGCCGCGTTGACCTCCGGTGGGGGCGGGTCAGCCGGTGCCATCGGGCTGGCGCGGGCCGCCATCGTGGCGGGCGACGCGTCGGTGGTCGTCACCGTGATGGCGCTGCAGCAGGCCAAACAACGTCTGGGTTCGGTGTTCTCGGCGATCGAGCCCGATCCAATCAACTCCTTCCTTCAGCCATCGGGACTCTCCGGGCCGGGTCAGTTGATGTCGGTCATGGCCCGTCGGCACATGCACCTCTACGGCACCCGTCGCGAAGCCTTCGCCGAGATCGCGCTGTCGACGCGGAGCAACGCGTTGAACCGCCCGAAGGCCATGCACCGGCAACCGCTGACGTTGGACGACTACTTCAACGCGCGCATGATCGCAGAACCCTTGTGCCTCTACGACTTCTGCCAGGAGACCGACGGTGCCGTCGCGGTGATCACCACCAGCATGGAACGGGCTAGGGACCTGCAGCAACCGCCGGTGCCGGTCGTCGCCGCCGCCCACGGCGGCGTCCGCGACTGGGGCAGGGCGTTCGCCTGGATGGGGATGCCCGACGAATACTTCGCCTCCTCCGGCAACGCGCCCATCGCCAGGCGGCTCTACGAGCAGGCGGGCATCAGTGCCTCCGACATCGACGTGGCCCTGCTCTACGACCACTTCACGCCGATGGTGCTGATGCAACTCGAGGACTACGGTTTCTGCGCCAAGGGCGACGGCGGCGCGTTCGTCGAGAGCGGGGCGATCCGGTACGACGGCGGCTCGATTCCGGTCAACACCCACGGTGGTCAGCTCTCCGAGGCCTACATCATCGGGATGACCCACATCATGGAGGGAGTCGAGCAGATGCGTGGCACTGCCATCAATCAAGTCGCAGACGCCGAACTGGCTCTGGTGACGGGCGGTCCCGCCAGTCTTCCCGTGAGCGGGCTGATCTTGGGACGGGCCGCGTGAGGACCAAGCGAGAAGCGAAGTGGGATCGCCCATGAGTACTGCCGCGGCCACGTTGGCCACGACCATCCCCGGCGAGCACGTCAGGATCGCCGTGAACAAGGACACCGAACCGTTCTGGACTGCTGCCAAGGAGCGACGGTTGGCAGCTCCGCAGTGCGCCGACTGCGGCACGTTCCGGCTGCCTCCGACACCGTTCTGCCCCAATTGCCAATCGAAGGCCGTGAATTGGGTCGACCTCAGCGGCAGGGCGACCGTTTACAGCTTCGCCGTGGTACACGGTTTCCCCGGTATGCCCGAGCTGGTCCTGGTATCGGCAGTGCTGGATCTGCCCGACGCGCCAGGAGCCCGACTCGTGTCCAACATCATCGACGTCGCACCTGCCGACGTCTCGATCGGAATGCCCCTGCGCGTAGCCTTCTCGCCGATCTCGGGCGGTTGGCTGCTGCCCGTCTTCCGAGTCGAGGAGTAGTAGAGACGTGTCCGACGACAGTGCCCTGCACGAGAAGCCGCTGGAATTCCTGACCAGCATCGCCAACACGGGCGGGTCATGCGACGGCCAGGCGATCCTGCCCGAGGACGGCCACTACCGCTGCACGTGTTCCTGCGACAACTGGGACATCGAAGTCGACGATCCGCAAGAAGGATTGCGGCAGGCCAGGATTCACACCGGCAGCGAGCCGGTTCATCAACCGAGGAGAGATTAGCGTGGGAAATTTGGACGGCAAGGTCGCCTTCATCACCGGAGCCGCCCGCGGCCAGGGCCGTGCGCATGCGGTGAAGCTGGCAGCAGATGGCGCCGACATCATCGCATTGGACATCTGTCGTGACATCGACACGATCGATTATCCCAACGCGGCTCCGGAGGATCTCGAGGAGACCGTCAAGCTCGTCGAGAAGGAAGGTAGGCGCATCGTCGCGCGTCAGGCCGACGTGCGTGACGCCGACGCCGTCGATCAGGTGGTCGCCGACGGTCTCGCCGAGTTCGGACGGCTCGACATCGTGATCGCGAATGCCGGCGTCATCCGGCTGAGCCCGGGCGGTGACCGGCGGCAGACCTTCCGCAACATCGTGGACGTCAACCTCTTCGGCGTCTGGAACACCGTGGAGGCCGCGACCGCCGCGCTGATCGACGGCGGCCGTGGCGGCTCCATCGTCATCACCTCGTCGAGCGCCGGGCTCAAGGGCACCGGCACGGACCGGGCAGGCGGCCTGGCGTACACCGCCGCCAAGCGCGGAGTGGTCGGCTTGATGCAAGTGTGGGCCAACGACCTTGCGCAGTACTCCATCCGCGTCAACACCATCCATCCGACCGGCGTCGCAACCGGCATGGTGATGAACGAGACGATGGGAAAGCTACTCGAGGCCAACGACACGGCTGTCGCGGCGATGCAGAACGCCCTTCCCATCCAGATCCTGATGCCCGAGGACATCGCCAACGCGGTCTCGTTCCTGGTGTCCGAGGAGGCCAAGTTCATCACCGGCACCGCGTGGCCGCTGGACGCCGGCTTCGCGGTCCGCTGATGACCCGTGACGATGCGAAGGCGCGTCACGGCTATTGTGCCCATGGCTCCACATAGTTAACCTAGTTCCATGAGTCGAGGCGCGGCGCGCTTCGACGTAGTTCCGCGTCGGGCATTACGGAAGGACGTCATGGGCGAGAGTCAGTCAGGCACAACGTGTCCCGCCAAGAGCATCGAGATGAACACGCCGGACTCGCCCGTCCTGACGCACTTCCGCATGCTGGACGAGTGTCAGGACGAGGCCCGGCCGGTCTTCCACAACACCGAGGCGGGGGTGGGCTATTGGGTGTTCACCGACAACGCGGTGATCTTGGACGGCCTGCAGCATCCGGAACTGTGGTCGAGCAGCGTCATCGTGCCGACGGATCCGGAGCCGCCGTACAAGTGGATCCCGATCATGATCGACCCTCCGGACCACGCCAAGTGGCGCCAGGTGCTCGCGGAGTACTTCTCGCCCGGCCGCGTCAAGGGTCTCCGTGACGCCCAGCAGAGGCTGGCCGCTGATCTCGTCGACCAGCTCGTCGGTGAGGGCGGGTGTGACTTCGTGGAACGCATCGCGCGGGTGTTCCCGTCGACGGTCTTCTTGACGATCATGGGGATGCCCATCGAGGATCTCGACAAGTTCATGGCGTGGGAGGACATGATCCTGCATCAGAGCGGCGTCGGGGAGGAGGTCAACGCCGCGCGACTCGAGGGCATGACACATGTCATGGGGTATTTCTCCGCCCTGATCCAACAGCGCCGCGACAACCCGGATCCGGATGCCGACGACATCGTCAGCAAGGCCGTCGACTGGACGATCGACGGGGCGCCGATCAACGATCTGGAGCTGCTCAACTGTCTCCTGCTGCTGTTCATGGCCGGTCTGGACACGGTGTCGAACCAGCTGTCCTACGCGATGCTGCACCTGGCCACGCACCCAGCCGATCGCGCACGAATCGTCGCCGACCCCGAGCTCATCCCCAAGGCGGTCGAGGAGATCCTTCGCGTCTACCCGATCGTGCAGACCGCGCGAAAGGCTACCCAAGACATGGACTTTCATGGGTGTCCGGTCAAGGCGGGCGACATGGCGTCGTTCTCCCTGGCGTTCGCCGGGCGCGATGAGTCGGCATATCCGGATGCCCGCACCGTCGACCTCGACCGCGGCGTCACGCGTCACCTTTCCTTCGGCGGCGGTCCGCACCGCTGTCTCGGCTCGCACCTGGCGCGTCAGGAAATGGCCCTCGTCCTCGAGGAGTGGCACAAGCGGATCCCTGACTACGAACTGGCCGGGAAGGCGATCGAGCACGGCGGTCAGGTGTTCGGCGTGGACTCGCTGAACCTGACCTGGCGCTGACGTCAGCGTGCCGCGTACACAGGACCGGATGCGGCACGACGTCGGGCTTCCCGCCAAACCGCCCAACTCGATCGGCCGCGTCGTCACGGGCTGACGCTGCCCTCAACCACGGGAGAACTGCATGGGCACGACGGTCGGATTCCTTGGCGCCGGACAGATGGGCGAACCCATGGTGCAGCGGCTGCTGAGCGCAGGCCACGACGTGCTGGTCCATGCCCGAGATGAGGAGATCCGCCGCCGACTGGAGGCCGACGGCGCAACGACGGCCGCATCGGTGGCCGAGCTGGCGCGCGGCAGCGACGTCTTGATCTGCTGTCTGTTCTGCGATGCGCAACTACTCGAAACCGGGCTAGGCGCAGACGGTTTCATCGCCAACGCCAAACCTGGTTCGGTATTCGTGTCGCACACGACGGGCAACCTGTCCACCCTGCAGGCGTTGCGCGAGAGTTCGGTGACGGCGCCGGAGATCCTGGACGCGCCGGTGAGCGGCACCGTCGACGACATCGCGGCAGGCACCCTCACCGTGTTGCTCGGCGGACCGGGTGACGCCGTCGCCGCCGTCACCCCGATCCTGGCCGCCTACGCCGATCCGGTGGTCGCGACCGGTGCGCTGGGCAGCGCCTTGGCGCTGAAGTTGATCAACAATCTGTTGTTTGCCGCGAACGCCCAACTTCTGGCTTCCGCAACGCAATTGGGCACACAGTTGGGCGTCGAACCCGACGTGCTGCTGGCCACGCTGCAGGTGTGCAGTGCGGGGAGCCGTGCCGCGGCTCACGCTCAGCGCATCGGCGGGATGGATCGTTTCACCGAACTTGCGGCGCCATTCCTGCGCAAGGACATCGCGGCTTGTCGCGAAGCCGCCACGGAGGCGGGCGTCGACCTCGGCCTGTTGGGCACCGCGGTGCGGCAAGGGCCCCTTGCCCTCGATGCGGTCGATTCCGCGTTCGGAGGAACGCCGCAGTGACGGGGCGTCTCGCGGGCAGGGTGGCGTTCATCACCGGCGCCGCACGGGGTCAGGGCCGCGCGCATGCGGTCCGCATGGCAAGCGAAGGAGCCGACGTCATCGCCGTCGATTTGGCGGCGCCGCTGCCCGAGTCGGTGCGGTACCCGTCGGCCACTCCCGACGATCTCGAGGAGACCGTGCGACTCGTGGAGGCCGTGGGTGGCCGAATCTTGGCCGCCGCCGCCGACATCCGCGATCTGGAGGCGCTGCGTCGCGTGGTCGACGAGGGCGTTGCAGCCTATGGACGGCTGGACGTCATCGTCGCCAACGCCGGCATCTGCGTCCCTGCGCCGTGGAACGAGATCACTCCTGAGTCGTTCCGCGACATCATCGACGTCAACGTGACGGGTACGTGGAACACCGTCATGGCGGGCGCGCAGAAGATCATCGACGGTGGCCGCGGTGGCTC
>JAOPWT010000077.1 GCA_025965555.1 Mycobacterium sp. | reverse complement strand
GTGGCCGTCGTGGCGATGTCGATCGTCCGCGAGCGCACCACCAGCAGACCGGCGCGGTCGTCGGTCAACGCCAGCCGCATCGCCGCCGCCACGCCGACACCGATCGCCAACACCAGGGCGCCGCGGCGCCAATAGCCCGCGACCACCAGCGCGAACGCCGCGAGCAGAAACAACCCCACCGTGAGGATGGGCCACTGGCCCGCGAACACCTTGTGCGCGAATTCCCTTGGCGTCAAATCAGCCCGACATCTCTGCTCTTCGCGCGAGCGCTCATCGCCGCCTCGTCGAGTTCGACCACGTTGGTCAGCAGAAACGCCCGCGTCAAGGGACCAACGCCGCCGGGGTTGGGCGACACGTGGCCTGCGACGTCCCAGACGCCCGGATGGACGTCACCCATGAGTTTGCCGTCGGCGTCCCGGCTCACCCCGACGTCGACCACCGCGGCGCCAGGCTTCACCATCTCCGGAAGCACCATGTGCGGCACCCCGACCGCGGCGACGATGATGTCGGCTTCCAGCGTCAACTCGGGCAGGTGCCGGGTGGCTGTGTGGCACAGCGTCACCGTCGCGTTCTCCGAGCGCCGGGTGAGCAGCAGGCCGAGTGGTCGGCCCACCGTGACGCCACGTCCGATCACCACGACGTGTGCGCCGGCGATCTCGACCTCGAACCGGCGCAGCAGGTGCACGATCCCGCGCGGCGTGCACGGCAGCGGTGCAGGCTCGTTGAGCACCAGGCGCCCGAGGTTGGTCGGATGCAGACCGTCGGCGTCCTTGGCCGGGTCGACGCGCTCCAGTGCCGCGTTCTCGTCGAGGTGCTTCGGCAGTGGCAACTGCACGATGTAACCGGTGCACTCCGGATTCGCGTTCAGCTCGTCGATGGTGTCATTGAGCTGGGCCTGGCTGATGTCGGCTGGTAAGTCGCGGCGGATCGAGTTGATGCCGACCTTCGCGCAATCGGCGTGCTTGCCCCGCACGTAGGCCCGGGATCCCGGATCGTCGCCGACGAGTACCGTGCCCAGTCCCGGCGTCCGGCCTGCGGCGGTCAATGCCGCCACCCGCTTCTCGAGGTCGACGAAGATCTCGTCGCGCGTGGCCTTGCCGTCCAACGTCATCGCACCCACGCAGTAATCTCCCGTCGCTTCGCTCGCCCCGGCAGCCATTCTGGCATCAGAGCTCGTGGTGCGATCGTTGACACTGCCCCACGCGGCGTGGTCAGCTGCGCCAATGAACACTCAGCCCAATGTGTTCACCGATGTGTTTGGCGAGGCCAAGCTCGGCCCGGTGACGCTGCGCAACCGCATCATCAAGGCGGCGACGTTCGAAGCGTCGACGCCTAATGCGCTGGTCACCGACGACCTGATCACCTATCACCGGCTCCCCGCCGCCGGTGGGATCGGGATGACGACGGTGGCTTACTGCGCGGTCTCCCCCGGTGGGCGCACAGATGGCTGGCAACTCTGGATGCGGCCGGAGGCCGTGCCAGGGCTGCGTCGCCTGACGGACGCGATCCACGCCGAGGGTGCGGCGATCAGCGCCCAGATCGGCCATGCCGGTCCCGTCGCGAATTCACGAACGAACAAGGCCAAGGCGTACGCGCCGGTGCGGTTCTTCAATCCCCTGTCGATGAGGTTCGCCAAGAAGGCGACCAGTGACGACATCGACGACATCACCGCGGCTCACGCGAACGCCGCCCGGCTCGCGATCGAGTCCGGCTTCGATGCGGTCGAGGTGCATCTTGGCCACAACTACCTGGCGAGCTCGTTCCTCAGCCCGCTGATCAACCGTCGCACCGACGAGTTCGGCGGCTCGCTCGAGAACCGCGCCAAGGTGGCCCGCGGTCTGGTGCGGGCCGTGCGGCAGGCGGTGGGTGATCGGATCGCGGTGACGGCGAAGCTGAACATGTCCGACGGCGTGCGGGGTGGGATCACGCTCGAGGAATCGCTGCAGACCGCGAAGTGGCTGGAGGAGGACGGCGGCCTTGACGCCCTCGAACTGACCGCGGGCAGCTCACTGCTGAACCCGCTGTACCTGTTCCGAGGGGACGCTCCGATCAAGGAGTTCGCGGGCGCCTTCAAACCCCCACTGCGGTGGGGCATCCGGATGACCGGCAAGAAGTTCCTGCGCGAGTACCCCTACCGCGAGGCCTATCTGATGGACCAGGCCAAGCAGTTCCGCGCCGCGCTCAAGATGCCGCTGATCCTGTTGGGCGGCATCACCAATCGCGAGACGATGGATCTGGCGATGGCCGAGGGTTTCGACTTCGTGGCGATGGGACGGGCGGTCCTCGCCGAGCCCGACCTGATCAACCGCATCAAGAACGACGGCGCCGAGCATTCCGTGCGCTCGGTCTGCACGCACTGCAACAAGTGCATGGCCACCATCTACAGCCAAACCCATTGCGTCGTCACGGGTTCGCCGGATTGGGCCGCGCTAGCCGCCCCCGACCTCCGCGGGTAGCGGCGGCGGAAGGGGTGTCGTCGGCGTGACGGGCTGCGGCGCTGCGCTGGGCTGCGTCGGTCCGGAGGGCGCCGAGGCAGCAGCACCCGATGCCGACCCGTGGAAGTCGGTCATCGGCTCGCTGCGGATCTGGTGGCCCCCCGAGCTGATGACCAGCGCAGCCGACGTGACCGTATAGGTGATCCCGTCGTTCTCGGCGACGTAACCGTGATCCGTCGACTTGGCCGCGAGGATCAGTCGCGCGCCGTCACTGACCCGCACACCCCGGTACTGGAACTGGCCTGAGGCATCGTCTCGGCAGATCGCCACGCGCGAACTCGACGTGGAACCGAACGCGACGGCCTTGCTCGGCGCGACACACCGTGCGGTGGAATCGACGAAGCCGAGGTCGTCGGTTGCGGGAGGTGCGGCGTCGGCCGCCGGCGGACCACCCGTCGCCATGGTGACGAAGACGGCCACGACGAGCGCGCCGGGCGCTGCGAGCATTCGCAGGTGCGACCACCGATCGTTCACTACGCCGTCCCTCCGTTGGCCTGCCTCACCCGTCCCATCGTCGCACCGGGGGGACGCGTTGGGGCCGTACGGCAAGCGCGCGTCGCCCACTCAGCGAAATTGTTGGTTCGCGGCCTGCTGCGTACTGGGCGCTTCGGAAACAACTCCCCGGGTCGCTTCGCTCCTGGCCTCGGTGGGGTTGCGGTAGTCCTTGAACTCGACCATCGTCTCGTCGCGCAACACGCGCAATCCCGCCGTCAGCAGCAGCTTGCGCTCCGAGACCGTGTAGTCGACCGCGTCGGTGCGGGCGCCGAAGCAGCCGTTGGCCAGAGACTTGGCAGGCAAGGTCAGCACCGCCCGGTCGCTCAGGCGAATCCCGCGATACTCGTAGTGCCCGCTTCCGTCGGTGCAGATGGCGACGAGTGACAGCGAGGTGCGGCCCACCACGACGGCGGTCTGGTTGCCGCCGCACCGGGCCGGCGAATTGAGGTAGCCCTGGCTGTCGGTGGGAAGGCTCGGTGGCTTCGCCGCGGCAACCGGCAAATTGACCGCCGTAGCTGTTGGGGTCACGATCGCGCTGGCGAGAAGAAGTGCGGCAACGTGTCCGCGGATCAGCTTCGCGGAGCGCGCAGGTGAAGTCCTCTTCGCCGACATGTACTCACAACACCACGCTAGCGGGCGAAGTTCCAGCACAACGGCCGTAGCAGTGCCAAATCGTTAACTGTCCGAGACCTCGCTCAGCAAGGCCATCGCGCAATCCTTCACGATCACGCCCGACGAGTCGAGAATCGGTTCGCGTGCAATGAGATGCCCCTACTCGAGCGAGGACGACACGTCACCGAGAGGTGCCCGACGATCGCGCTC
>JAOPWT010000315.1 GCA_025965555.1 Mycobacterium sp. | reverse complement strand
CCCCACCAAAGGAAGACGGGGAGTCCCCCACGAGGATGGCCAAAAACAACAAACAAAAACCACCAAACACACTATTGAGTTCTCAAACAACACACCCGGATTTCAGGCAACCCTGCCACTGTACTTGATCGTGGCGGGAACGTCAATCCTCGTCCTTCCGGTCTAGGACCGGGGCCGTAGGCACTGAATAGAGACTACCCTGCGACGGCGCATATCCCAAAACCGCACGCCAGACGGTGGTTTTGGCCGAAAAGCTATGTCACGCGCTCGATTTCGGCACCCAGGCTGACGAGGTTCTCCACGAACAGCGGATAGCCGCGATCGATGTGGAACACGTCGTGAACCTCGGTGTCGCCGTCGGCGACCAACCCGGCCAGCACCAGGCCCGCCCCGGCGCGGATGTCGGAAGCCCAGACGGGCGCACTCGACAGCTGTGGGATGCCGCGGACCACCGCGTGATGACCATCCGTCCGCGCGTCAGCGCCGAGCCGGATCATCTCCTCGACGAAGCGGAAGCGGGCCTCGAACACGTTCTCGGTGATCATCGACGTGCCGTCGGCAATGCTCGCCAGTCCGATCGCCATCGGTTGAAGATCCGTCGGGAACCCCGGGAACGGCAGCGTGGCCATGTTGACGGCCTTGGGCCGTTCGTACTGGACGATGCGGAACCCATCGTCGTCCTGGGTCACGGTGGCGCCGGCGTCGTGCAGCTTGTGGAGGACCAACTGCAGGTGCTCTGGGTCCACACCCGTCACCGAGATGTCGCCTCGCGTCATGGCGGCGGCGATCCCCCAGGTGGCGGCGACGATGCGGTCACCGATCACGCGGTGTTCGGTGGGATGAAGCCGATCGACTCCCGTGACGGTCATCGTCGAGGAGCCCACCCCGGATATCAGGGCGCCCATCTGGTTGAGCATCGTGCACAGGTCAACGACGTCGGGCTCACGAGCGACGTTGTGGATCGTCGTGACACCCTCCGCAAGGACCGCAGCCATCAGGATGTTCTCGGTGGCGCCGACGGAGGGAAACTCCAGTTGAATCTCGGCGCCGCGTAGATGATCCGCCTCGGCGACCACACAGCCGTGCTCGATGTTGCAGCGCGCGCCGAGCTGCCGCAGGCCCGCCTGATGCATGTCGAGCGGCCGCGATCCGATCGCGTCACCACCCGGGAGCGCCACCCTGGCCTTCTTGCACCGTCCGACGAGAGGTCCAAGGACACACACCGAGGCGCGGAACTGACGTACCGCCGCGAAGTCTGCGTCGTACTTCAGCTCGTCTGGCGACGTGATCCGGACGATGTCGCCTTCGAGTTCCACAGTGGCACCGAGACCTCGCAGCACCTCCGCCATCAGCGGGACGTCGAGGATGTCGGGACAGTTGGTGATGGTGCTGGTGCCCTCCGCCAGCAGCGATGCGGCCATCAGTTTCAGCACACTGTTCTTTGCGCCCCCGACGGCAACTTCGCCGGATAACCGGGCACCACCGGTCACCACGAAACGCTCGCTCACGCGGCTCAGTGTAAACAGCGGAGGCTCCTGAAGTCCGATTCGCCCGGTCCGCCCGGGTACGGTTTTCCCATGGCAGTCCACCTGACCCGCATCTACACCCGAACTGGCGACGACGGATCGACCGGGCTCAGCGATTTCAGCCGGGTCTCGAAGAACGATCCTCGACTCGAGGCCTACGCCGACTGCGACGAGGCGAACGCTGCGATTGGCGTTGCCGTCGCGTTGGGCTCCCCCGACGAACGGATGGTGGGCGTGCTGAGACAGATCCAGAACGACCTCTTCGACGCGGGCGCCGACCTGTCCACGCCGGTGGTCGAGAAACCCGAACATCCCCCGCTGCGGATCGGCCAGGAGTACATCGACCGGCTTGAGGCGTGGTGCGACGAGTTCAACGAGCCGCTACCGGCGCTGAATTCGTTTGTGCTGCCGGGTGGTACCGCGTTATCGGCGCTGCTGCACGTCGCCCGGACGGTGGCACGACGGGCTGAGCGCTCGGCATGGCGGGCGATCGCCGAGCACGGCGACTCGGTGAACGTGCTGGCCGCCAAGTACCTCAACAGGCTGTCGGATCTGCTGTTCATCCTGTCGCGGGTGGCGAACCCCGACGGCGACGTGCTCTGGCAGCCCGGCGGACCTGCGCGCTAGCCCAGTCGCCTGCGGGCGCGGGGTGACGGTCGCGACTCGAGCCACGACGTGAACGCGGTCAATGCGCCACGGTCGAGGGCGATCTCGTAGCCTCTGCGGCTTTCCGGGCCGGTGTCGCGCAGCTCAAGGACGACGATCTCGGCACTCATGATGTCGAACTCGTCGCCGCGTGGTGCACGGCGCGACACCACTTCGATGCCGCGCCGGGACAGCCGGCGATCCGGCCACCACCGCATGCTGGAGAGTCGATAGAAACCCGCCTCACCGCCGCGGTAGCGCACGACGCCGTGGCGCCAACCGTGTCCACCGACAGCGGGCACGTCACGCAGGATTGCGGCAGAGCCGCCGACCTGGCGTAACTTCCACAGCCGGTACATGAGCGCGACGACGACCAGTAACAACACGCCGACCAGCGCGACCATGATCATCATGGACGCGCTCATGGCCAACTCAGTCGAGCTCGCCTAGGGCGCGCAACCGCGCCCTTCCCCACGCTGCAGTGCGCTCATCGTCGGATTCGGCGTCCTGCCTGGCCTCGTCGGCGTTGATCTCCGACTCCAATTGCGCGTTCTCCACCAGGATTCGGACGGCTTCCTCCGTGACGGACAGGAAGCCCCCGTCGACGGCGATGCGAAGGTCGTCTTCGCCCTCCCGCTCGACGCGCACCATGGCGTCGTCGACCAGTTGGGCTACCAGCGGGATGTGCCGCGGCAGGATGCCGATCTCACCAGCAGTGGTGCGGGTGAACACGAACGTCGCGTCACCAGCCCACAGCTCGCGCTCAACGGCGACGATTTCGACGTGGAGTTCAGCCATGGCACACCACCTTTCGGGCCACTCGTGCGGTCACAGCTTGGCGCCGAGGCTCTCGGCCTTCTTGGCCAGATCGTCCAGGCCACCGATCAGGAAGAACGCCTGCTCGGGCAGGTGGTCGAAGTCGCCCTTGGAGAGCTTGTCGAACGCCTCGACGGTCTCTTTGAGCGGCACGGTGGAACCCGGCTGGCCAGTGAACTGCTCGGCCGCCATCATGTTCTGGCTCAGGAAGCGCTCGATGCGGCGGGCCCGGTAGACCAACTGCTTGTCCTCCTCGGACAGTTCGTCGACACCGAGGATGGCGATGATGTCCTGAAGGTCCTTGTAGCGCTGCAGGATTCGGATGACTTCCTGCGCCACACGGTAGTGCTCGTCGCCGACCACGGCCGGGTCCAGGATCGTCGAGGACGACGCCAGTGGATCCACGGCCGGGAAGATGCCCTTGGAGAACACTGCGCGGGACAGCTCAGTGGTGGCGTCCAGGTGGGCGAACGTCGTCGCCGGAGCGGGGTCGGTGTAGTCGTCGGCCGGGACGTACACGGCCTGCATCGAAGTGATCGAGTGACCGCGCGTCGAGGTGATGCGCTCCTGGAGCTCACCCATCTCGTCGGCCAGGGTCGGCTGGTAACCCACCGCCGACGGCATACGACCGAGCAGCGTGGAGACCTCGGAGCCGGCCTGGGTGAACCGGAAGATGTTGTCGATGAACAACAACACGTCCTGTTCCTTCTCGTCGCGGAAGTACTCGGCCATCGTCAGGGCGGATAGCGCGACCCGCATACGGGTGCCGGGCGGCTCGTCCATCTGACCGAACACCAACGCGGTGTCCTTGAGCACGTCGGCGTCGGCGAGCTCGACCCAGAGGTCGTTGCCCTCACGGGTGCGCTCCCCCACGCCCGCGAACACCGAAGTGCCACCGAAGTTTCGGGCGATGCGGTTGATCATCTCCTGGATGAGCACCGTCTTGCCAACGCCAGCGCCGCCGAACAGCGCGATCTTGCCGCCGCGCACGTACGGGGTGAGCAGGTCGACGACCTTCAGTCCAGTCTCGAGCATCTCGGTCTTCGGCTCGAGCTCGGCGAATGGCGGCGGCTTGCGGTGGATCGACCAGTGGTCGAAGTCCTTCCCGTAGCCGGGCTCGTCGAGGCAGTCGCCGAGCGCGTTGAACACGTGGCCCTTGACGCCGTCGCCGACGGGCACCGAGATGGAAGCGCCGGTATCGGTGACCTCGACGCCGCGGACCAGACCGTCGGTGGGCTGCATCGAGATGGTGCGCACCAGGTTGTCGCCGAGGTGCTGAGCGACCTCGAGGGTCAGCGTCTTGGCCATCTGCTCGTAGGTGATCTCGGCGTGCAGCGCGTTGAACAGCTGCGGCACGGATCCGCGCGGGAACTCGATGTCGACGACCGGGCCGGTGATGCGGACCACCCGGCCAGCTGTACCGGTCTTGGTTTCTGCGGTAGCAGTCATTTCCTCTTCGCTTCCTGAAAGGGGCTTGCTTTTCAGACTATTTCGCGTCGGCGAGGGCGTTTGCGCCGCCGACGATCTCGCTGATTTCCTGGGTGATCTGGGCTTGGCGCTCGCGGTTGC